>NZ_JBEPJY010000022.1:0-27838 GCF_040327975.1 Geobacillus sp. G4 | reverse complement strand
CAAGTGACGGTTGCGGCGATGAAGATACATTTGAATCAACGACAGTTGGGCAGAAACAAAACAGAAAATAGCGGCATATTGTTTTTGAAGTTTGGCTGGATCTGTAGTAAAATGAAAGTGCTCTTGCATGGGGGATCTCTCCTTTCGAATGTTGGGTGACACTTTCATTCTACTGGAGATCCGCCAGCAAGGGCTATTTTTATGCTTGTCTGAGTTTTATCTAGCACCACGGGTAATGAAAATTTTTCAAAAAATATACATACTAAATCCACCATTCCTATGTGTAATTAATCGTACGATGCCCCTTTATCAACGTAAATATTGTTCCACTCAGGGCCAATATCCTTTTTAACCTTCAAATTGTAATATAACATTAACATCACAAGCCAAATCACCCCAGAATATACAGAAACCCTTGTCAGTGGAGATGTAGCGATAGCAATTACAGCGATGATCAGGAGTGCTAATCCGATTATTGGAACGACAGGCCAGAACGGAACAGGAAAATGGAGGCTTTTATTCTCTTTGTTGCATTGTCTACGAAAAACAAGTTCACAGATCAGAATAATCCCCCAAGTGAACAACGATGCAAAGGCAGACGCACTTGTAATCCACACATAAACATTATCGGGAGCCAAATACGTAACCAGCGTTCCAAGCGATATCATCAAACAAGTAGCCAATACAGCTATATGTGGAACGTGGAATCTATTCAATTTAGTGAATTTTTGTGAATAAAACTTCTTATGCGCCATGCTATAAAGCATCCGGCTTCCCCCGTATATTCCTGTATTACAAGAAGACAGTGCTGATAAAATAATAATTAAGTTGACCAATCCAGCGGCAACAGGGATCCCAATTTTTGAGAAAAGAAGCACAAACGGACTGGCAGAAGCCTTTACTAAATCATTCCACGGAAACACACACAACATGATAAAAATTGATCCAATGTACAACACAAGGATTCGCATCGTTACAGAGCGAAACGCCTTTTTCATGGATTCAATTGGGTTATGCGTTTCACCGGCTTCAACCGCTAAAGTCTCAATACCGCTGTACACTTGAACAACGAGTGAAATAACCGCTAACACCCCGAGCCATCCATTCGGCAAGAAGCCGCCATGAACCCAAAGATTTGTAATTCCCACCACCTCTCCATCATTGAAAATACCCGTCAGTATGATCAACAGACCAAACGCCATGAATATAACAACAGCTGTTATTTTTAAAACAGCAAACCAATATTCAATCTCACCGAAGACTTTTACAGCAAGAAAGTTTGATAGCATAAATAAAATTAAGGCAATCAATCCAGGAATCCACGCTGGAAAAGAAGGGAACCAATACTGAACTAATTTCCCGATCGCCGCTAATTCAGACATGACAGTGGCAACCCAATAAAACCACCACATGCCTGACGTTAAAAAGCCTATTTGATGTCCTAAAAATTCGCTTGCATAATGACTGAATGATCCTGCTACAGGCTTTTCAACCGTCATCTCCCCCAGCGACCTCATCACAATAGTGGCTAGAATCCCGGTGATGATAAAAGCTGCTAATACACCAGGACCAGCTATTTTGACTGCTGTAAACGATCCGTAGAATAACCCGACACCAATCACGCCGCCAATTGCCAGCATCTGAATCTGCCGATTGGTTAACGTCCTCTGAAGACCTTCAGATTCGCTTGGCATATTGTTGCCTTGATTCATCATGGACATCCAATCACTCCTTTGTTGATAATTCCTAGAAGGCCGGCGATTAGGCAAGACTGAGTACTATGTTTGGTTCTCATTTATGGCTTGACCTTACTGGATTGCTATCTTAGCTTAAATAAGAGTCATGATCTCCCGTGTTCTGCCGGCCTTCTAGAATTTAAAAGCAACTCAATCGCCGCATTGATGAACAACGTCATTTAATCATTCATGATCATCCGATTTTTATGCGCAATGTTTATTCAGCACCTCTTTAACGGTGCGAACAACAAATTTCAAATCTTCTTCCGTAGAAGTCAGCGGCGGTGCGATGATAATCACATTGTTGAATCCAGGTACGGTGTCCCCGTTGCGCCCGATGATCAAGCCTTTTTCTTTGCAATCAGCGATTATCTTTGTCATGAATTCATCGGAAACAGGCTGTTTGGACTGTTTATCTTCGACGAGTTCAATTCCGAATAAGAATCCAACCCCTCTTACTTCTCCAACTTTATTCAGCATTTCTAACTCATAAAGATCGCTTAAAATCGAGTGGCTTAGCTGTTCCACACGAGCAACGATATTTTCCTTTTCAATAATTTCGATGTTTTTGAGCGCCACTGCGCAAGAAGCCGGATGGCCTCCATAGGTGGAGATATGGCGCAGATGATTATGCGTTCCATTTTCTTTGAATTTTTCGTAAATTTTTGAGCTAACAGCTGTTGCACCTAATGGAAGGTAGCCGCTTGTCAATCCCTTTGCCATCGTCACGATATCCGGTTGGACGCCTTCGGAATGCATAAATCCGAACATTTTTCCTGTTCTGCCGAAACCGGATACAACTTCGTCAATAATCAAAAGCACGTCGTACTTTTTGCAAATCTCCGCAACTCTTTGGAGGTATTTTTTCGATGGAATGATTACTCCGCCCCCTGAAATAAACGGCTCCATAATGACTCCGGCAACCGTTTCGGGACCTTCCCAATTGATTACTTGATCCAGCATCTCCGCCGCCATTAAGTCTCCTTTTTCCCCTTCTCCAAATGGGGAGCGGTAGCTATACGGGGGCATTACATGGATGAATCCTGGAACTAACGGGTCATACTTAACTCTTCGATTCGCCTGAGCCGTCGCGCTTAATGCCCCCATGGTTGAGCCGTGATATGCCCGATAGCGAGAGATGAATTTATACTTTCCAGGATTCCCATTCTGCATGTGATATTGACGTGCGATTTTAAACGCCGTCTCATTGGCTTCCGAACCACTGTTGGAGAAGAATGTCGTATAGGAGCCTTGAAGCAACTCGCTGATTTTGGCGGACAATTCAATCGCTGGAACATGGCTCATGGTCAATGGAAAGTACGAAAGGCTCATCATTTGTTCATAAGCTGCTTGGGCGATTTCCTTTCGACCATGGCCTAGATTTAAACACCATAACCCCGATACACCATCCAAATATTTGTTTCCATCTAAATCGTAAAACCATGCACCCTCGCCATGAGAAGCGACCATAGGGGCAACCTTTTCATTGTAGCGATACATCGCATGCCAAAGATGTTTCTTATCCTTTTGCGTCAGCTCTTGAGCATCTACTTTTAGTTGCACACTTATCCCTCCCAAGGAACGTTTTTAACGTGATAAAGAGACAGAGGATTTTCCAAGCACTTCATCCAATGGAGTGTACGAAATGCCATGGGCATCTGCAACTGCTTTATACGTGACACAACCGTCAATCACATTGAATCCTTTAGCCAGTTCTTCATTATCCAAAGCGGCTTGTCGATATCCTTTATTGGCAATTTGCAATCCGTAGGGAACCGTCACGTTCGTCAAAGCGATAGTAGACGTTCTTGCCACAGCCCCTGGGATATTAGGAACAGCATAATGCACTACTCCGTGCTTCACATAAACCGGATCGCTGTGGCTTGTAATTCTGTCGACGGTTTCGATGCATCCACCTTGGTCGACCGCAACGTCTACAATCACCGATCCTGTTTCCATCGTTTTCACCATGTCCTCCGTAACCAGCTTAGGAGCACGAGCCCCTGGTATTAAAACAGATCCAATAAGCAAGTCGGCTTTTTCCACGGCTTGAGCGATATTGAAGCTGTTTGACATCAGCGTTTTAATTCTTCCTTGAAACTGATCATCGAGCTGGCGCAGGCGGTCAGGATTAATATCGATTACGGTCACGCTTGCTCCCATCCCAAGAGCGATTTTTGCGGCGTTCGTCCCAACAATTCCTCCGCCTATAATCACGACTTCAGCAGGCAAAACCCCTGGGACTCCGCCGAGCAGAACTCCTTTTCCTCCTTTTGGCCTTTCAAGAGACTGGGCGCCCACTTGTATAGACATTCTCCCCGCTACTTCGCTCATGGGTGAAAGCAACGGAAGAGACCCATTTTTCTTTTGGATCGTTTCATACGCAACAGCAATTACTTTGCTGTTCATCAAAGCTTGTGTCAATTCAGGCTCTGCAGCCAAATGGAGAAATGTATAGAGAATCAATCCTTCCCGAAAGAATCGATACTCCTCTTCAAGCGGCTCTTTCACTTTGATCACCATATCCGCTGACCAAGCTTCTTCCGCTGTTTCAACAATTTTGGCTCCTGCCTCTTTGTATTCATCGTCAGAAAATCCGCTGCCAGTCCCAGCTCCCGTTTCAATCCACACATCATGGCCGGCATACTTGAAAGCGATTACACCAGAGGGCGTTAAACCCACTCGATTTTCATTGTTTTTAATCTCTTTTGGTACACCAATGATCACTTCGATCACCCTCTTGATTAAATGTAGATCAACATGCACAAACAGCATCAAAACCAAGTGTTCATCACTCGGTACAGGTCTTCTTTTTTGACAATCGACACCTTATCCATATTGCTCAAGTTGGCCGCATTCGCCTCGTCTGTATCGATATGGAATTCCAAACGGTAGAGGCTACTTACTCTAATCTTGACGTTTCCAAAAATGGTTCTTCGCTCATTCCAACAAACGACAGCGACAATTTCTCCATCCTGGACTCCAAAAACTTCAGCGTCCGATTCAGACATATGAATGTGCCGGCTTGCAATAATCAGCCCTTCCTTTAAGTGGACAAATCCGACCGATCCAACGATCGTAATTGGACTGCTCCCGCTTATATCTCCCGAGTCTCGGATAGGAGGAAGAGTAGATAACCCTAAAGCATAACAATCCGTGATGGATACTTCTACCTGGCTGCACGGACGCGCCGGCCCCAATACTCGGACATTGTTGATGATCCCGCCCGGCCCTAAAAGGCTGACTTTCTCCTTAGCGGCAAATTGTCCAGGCTGCGACAATTCTCTTTCTACGTTCAATCGGTATCCTCTTCCGAACAAAATCTCTATATGCTCCTCGCAAAGATGAACATGGCGGGCAGAGACGCCGACGGGAATGACATTTAACACTGGACGCCCTCCATCCCTCTTTTTTACTCCGTTCGGGGAATCCACGAGCAATCCTTGATTCAAGGATTGCTCATAGACTAAGGATTTAACATTCAATTATTCCAGTTTCTATGATCTAGGTGGGCATATTTAGACAAGAGACGAACCGGCATCTTCAATGCATCACGTCTGAACGGCGGAGCAAGTTGAGTGCCATCTACTTGAATATCGATGACCGTCGGTTTATTGGATTTAATCGCACTTTCAACAGCCGATCCTACTTGATCCGCATGTTCTACACGGATTCCGACAGCTCCCATTGATTCAGCCACTTTTGCGAAGTCCGGATTTTGGATGTTCGAACCGATAAAGCGATTGTTGTAATAGTCTACTTGGTTTTTCTTTTCGGCGCACCATGCACCGTTATTGAACACGCAGGCGACAACAGGAATATTATGCTCTACCGCTGTGCTGACTTCATGCAAGCTCATTCCCCATGCACCATCGCCGATGATTGCCACTACCGGGCAGTCAGGGCGAGCAATTTTGGCACCCAAAGCAGCGGGATAAGCAAAACCTGTGTTTCCAAATGTCAAGGCTGCAATATGCTTCCTTGGTTGATTAAATTTCAAGTATGCATTGGCGGTTGATGACACATTCCCGATATCTGTTGTGACAATGGCTTCTTCAGGAAGAACTTTCGTCAGCTCCAACAACGCTCTTCTCGGATTGATCGGATCCCCTTCTACCATAGCAAGGCTGACCAATTCCTCTTCCCACTTCTGTTTTTCTTCAGCTACTTCCCTGAGGCGTTCTTGATTAGGTTGCAAATCTGGCTTTAGTTCCTTTAAGCGCTTGAAGATTTCAATACTGGCTTCGCGCGCATCTCCAATAATGCCGACCTCAATCGGGTGAGTTCTCGCAATATTGCGAGGATTAATATCAATTTGGATGATTTGTGCTTTTTTTGGAAAATAATCAATGTCATAGCAAGGGAGTGTGCCGAAAACAGACAATCTAGTGCCGATTGCTAATACTACATCTGCCTTGGCTAATGTTCTCATTGCCGCTTTTGATCCCATATAGCCGATTGGCCCAAGAGCCAGCGGATGATCAGCTGGGAATGCATCGTTATGCATATAGGAAACCACAACGGGAGCGGTCAAATATTCCGCAATCGCTCGAACAGCCTCAATGCCGTCAGAATCGACAGTTCCTCTTCCTGAAATGATGACTGGATACTTCGCTTGCGCCAGTAATTTCGCTGCCCTGTTCAGCGCCTCGGGGGAACCGCTTCCACGAGCATCGACCCGATATTGATGCGGCTGTAAAATCTCATCTTCCAATTCTCCATAGAAGTAGTCACGTGGGATATCAAACAATACTGCTCCCCGTTCTGCATAAGCGATGCGGAAGGCAGTTCGCAAGCAATCAGCCACCCGGCTCGGATGCGGAACTCTAACCGTTTCCTTCGTAATCGCTTTAAATATAGAAACTTGATCGCACTCTTGGAAGCCATCCCATCCAACAGTCGGCGTCCCTGCCGATGGAGAAATCACAACCAAAGGAGTGTGCGCGTGATTCGCAGCAGCCACTGAGGTAACCATATTTGTGATCCCTGGACCATTTTGCCCAACCACCACTCCAGCAATCCCGGA
Organism: Geobacillus sp. G4; assembly: GCF_040327975.1. NCBI lineage: Bacteria > Bacillati > Bacillota > Bacilli > Caryophanales > Anoxybacillaceae > Geobacillus > Geobacillus sp. G4. The sequence goes on along the minus strand of NZ_JBEPJY010000022.1, from coordinate 21,076 downwards.
AATACGCGTGTACGCATCAGCCATATGCGCCGCGGTTTGTTCATGACGAACGCCGATAAAACGAATTCCTGCAGTTGGGAATAAATCAAGCATATCCATAAAAGCCGATCCGACAATACCTGAGACGTGAGTGACCCCCTCCGCCACTAAGGTCTCTACAATGGCCTCGCTCGGAGTCATTTTTACCTTTTGACCTCTGGTTATTTTCTTCTCAACTTGCGGCATAACAAATCTCCTCTCTTGTTTTGATGTGTAGAATATATTTAAAAGGCACGGTCATGGTTATGTCCGCGCCGGACTAACTGACCTCTCAACACATATAGCGATGTAATAACATCATGACGTCCGTACCTGTTCTTACCGAATATATTAATTTTTATTTCGTAAGATGTCAATCTATTATACTGAATTTTTTGATTGTTAAATCAAAAAGGAAATCGCCACCCCTAAAACTACTAATGCCGCGTAACCTATCACGCCCACAAAAATGGGTTTTGCACCTAATTCAACAATCGTTCTAAAGTTAATGCTCAAACCTAGACCGGCCATCGCCATCGATAAGCAAAGAACGCTTAAGGCAATCAACGCATCAGTCAAGCCAGCCGGAATCACTCCGGTTGTTTGAATTACGCTGCAGATCAGAAATCCAAAGATGAACCATGGAATAGGCAATTTTGTCTTTTCTGTTTGATGTTCTCCATTACGCGAAAACAAATATCCAAGCACTAAAGCTACAGGGATAAGCAACGCAACTCTCCCGAGCTTCATAACAATGGCCGTATCCAAACTCAGATCCCCTCCGGCGCTCGCCGCCGCAATGACATGAGCCAGTTCGTGCAGGGTCGCTCCAGCAAACACTCCATATTGATATTGATTAAAATCCATCAAAGGATACAGCCACGTATAAATAATCGTCCCCACTGTCCCTAAAACCGCAATAAACGCTACTGACACCGCCGTAATTTCCCTTCTTGCGTGAATCAATGGAGCGACAGCAACTATGGCGGCTGCACCACATATGGCTGTGCCCACTGCCAAAAGCAAAGACAAATGTCTATCAATCTTAAACCATTTCCCTAAATATGCGATCACAACCAGTGTAAACAAAATAACCGTCCCATCAATCAGGAATACGGATGCCCCCATATCAATGATCTTGGCGAAATCCAATCGAAACCCCATTAAAATAATGCCCAACCTCAACAAGATTTTGCTGCTGAAACTAATTCCTCTTTCTGCATTAGCGGGGACAGGCATTAATACATTCCATACAGCCCCCATGACAATAGATAAAATCATGACTCCCATAATAGAAAAAAAGGGGAGTTTGGATATGTTGTTGGCCAAAAGAGCCAACACCAATGTTAAAGCAATTCCTTGGACATACCCTTTGCAGTGCGCCAGTTTATCATGCATAAAAATGGGCTGACGAACCGCTTTCTCTTTAGGATTGGATAACTGCACTGTACCAGCCCCTCTGATTTATGATGATCATACGGTTTTACTTTCAACTTCACCGTCCCCTAACGTCTCTGGATATGTGGCTTTAATCGCTGGAATAGGACAGAAACTGAGATGACCGAGCGACGTTTTTATTTTTTTGAACACCACTTCCCCATCGACTTCGATGTGTTCCCCTTCATTTCTTGACACAGCTGAGCCTCTAGCCAAAACAGGGATGATTTTAATTTTGTCTCCATTAACCACAATTTCCTCGTCGCTTTCAATAAAAAGGATGCAGTTGATATTCTTGTCCTCGCTGTCGAAATAAGATCTTTTTTTAACAATAGTTCCTGCAACTCTCAACGCCATCCCCCCTGATCATGATGTCCGTACCAGTTTAGTGAATATTATAATTGATCCCCTTCTCCCTTTCAATAACTTATTGATTATTTTTTAAATATTAAATATTAAAAAATTAAACAGGTCTTTCAGACGCCGATAACCGTCCATGGATATCATCAATCACACGTTCCAATTCAGAAATTTCTTCAATCACATAATGAGCTCCGGCATCTCGAAACGTTTCTCTCACATTTTTTATTTTTTCTTGCAACACAAATAGATCACAAGCTTCCACCTCTTCCTTCGTCATGCCGAGCTCATTTCCTCCCTTGATGACGCCGACAGTCCATACTCCAGCATTGATTCCTTCCAATATGTCACTGACTGTATCACCTACTTTGACAATATGGTGCATAGGGAAAACCTCTAGATTGATGGCGTTTTGATAAATCATCCAAGGAAAAGGACGACCGGCAGAGACGTCTGAAGAAGTTACTATGCAATCCGGCTTATACCCATATTTTTCAGCCTCAGAGGCAACAACTTCGATCATTTCCGAGGTATATCCAGTCGTTGATCCAATTTTGACGCCTTTCTTCCGTAGCTTTTCAACGATCGCCGCCACTCCATCAATCGGCTTGGAAAACTCCTGAAGTGAAGGAATCAAAATGTTTTCAAACTCACGGTACAAATTCATCACGTCTGAATCGGTTGGGGTTCTCCCGAAATTCCGCTTCCACTCCTCCTGCACATGAGGAATGCCACAAATAGACCGGATATGTTCCAGTTTTGAAATCCCCATTGTGGAACGTATTTCTTCGACACTTACATTAATCCCTTTATCAAAAAAACATCTTCTCAACGCTTCAAGAGGGGCAAAGCAGCCATAATCGACCACCGTGCCCGCCCAATCAAACACGACTGCCTTAATCATCCCTCTTCTCCCCCTTCTTTCCCATCAAAATAGATTTTTTCTAGACATTTTCATTACAAATGAATACATATCAGAGCGAAACATGCCTTTGTAATATTCCACTAAATTTCCTTCTGGATCATTGATCATGCGTTCTGTAACAAGAAGGCAAGTCGTTTGTGGGATCTCCAAATACTCCGCTTCCTCCTCGCTTGGATGAGTGCAAGTGATAATTTGTTCTGCTTCCCAAAACTGAATGCCGAGATCCATTTCCAACACATCGTATAAAACAGTCGTATTCAAGTCATACCGAGATAACTTTTCAGCAATTTCAAGAGGATAATGGTGGATCTCAATAGCAATAGGGACATCGTCTTGCAATCGAAGCCTCCTGATGTAATAACATTGGTCGTCAAATCCATGCACGTTTGCTATGTTTTCGGGTGTTGATACAATTCCATGATCCAACAGCCGAATCCCCATTCTTTTGACCGTTTCTGCAAAGCTGGTAATGCTAATCCATTCTTGGATTGGTTTCAGAGAAACAAACGTTCCCTTCCCATGTTTTTTCTCCAAAATCCCTTCACGCACTAAAATAGATATGGCTTCCCTCACTGTGCTTCGGCTTACAGAATACATCTCCATAAGTTCACGCTCGCTCGGAATTTTATCCTTATAGTATCCCTTCATAATCTGCTCTTCTAATATGTTTTTTAGTTGAACATGAAGCGGAATCGGACTGAGCGTGTCCAAAGACATAGAAAATCACCTCAATTCATCATGATGTCATTACCAGTTTTGATTATATGTTACATCATTATTTTGTTTTTTTCAATTGTTGGAAACATTCTTCGACTTTCCAACTAACGTTCTCCCAAGTTAAACAAAAAGCTCATTTTTAATGATTTCATGACTTGCTTGTTTTTGTTTGAACAAAAATAAATTTCTCAGTCACCGGCGACCCGTAGTCTTTTGGGCCGGGAAGGGCGGTGTGATAGGCTGGACCGAGCCGGAAGGCGAGGGCTTCGGCGCTCGGGCTTGCAGTGGGGGAGCCTTTCCGGCTGCCAGCCGACCATCACACCGCCCCGGGGACCCGGACCAAAAGGAAACGGAAGCGCCGGTGCGACTACGCCTGCTGTCGATGTCTGTCGAATTTATTTTTTGTCTGACAAAAATTAAATAGCATCAGCCGTGGCGGTGCTTTGAACGGCCTCTTGGCCCTGCTTCGCACGGCCACGGGTGGTAGGAAAAACTGGATCGCGAGCGGCTTCTCGAGCGGCCAAGCGCCGGGCTTCCCCAGGCTCCGGCCGGATGGCCAGGGGCCAGGAGGCGGCCAGCCTGGAAGCCCGGCGCAGGGATGGAATCTTCATATGAATCACAAAACTTTTGTTTATTGGAAGAAAAGATGAAATGAACGTTTATTCCTTGTTTTGTTTATTTGGATAAATGTTCCTTTATTTTTACCATCGTTTATTTACTTAAAGGTTTATTGCTTCAAGCAACGGTGCGATGCATTGACTTCTTCGATCACACTCCGCACGGCTGCGGATGGATGAGCCAGCGAGCGGCTTCTCGAGCGGCCGAGCGCCGGGCTTCCCCAGGCTCCGGCCGGATGGCCAAAGGCCAGAAGGCGGCCGGCCGGGAAGACCGGCGCGGGCTTTTTAGCGGCAACCCAATTGATTCAAAACTGTCCATTACATTGCAATCTCATTGCCATTGTTTCTTTATTTGAGTCCTCTGCCCAAAAGGGAAGATCGTTATCGTTGCGCCTTAATCTCTATACTTTTTCAATCTCTCCTCAAGCTCACGGCGCATCTGTTCGATATCTTCATCCGTTTCCTTGCCTCCAGAGCTCTCGGCAGCAAGCTTCTCTTCATAATCTCGAAGCCAGTCCGGCACGATCTCTCGGCGGACAACTTTAGTGCCACTATGAACCGTCACCTCATTGGGATCGATTCCAGCTTGAATCCGTTGCACTTTTTCATTCAAGAAGTAAGTCAGGAAGGCAATTGGTTCACGGATATCATTCCGTTGCATAATACGTCTTGTCGTTTGAATCAGCTCATCCATCCAGTTGTCGCCGAAAGCCTTTTGCGCCAAAATCGCAATCTTGGTGAACTGTTTTTCTGTTATGTACCGATCATATGCTTGTACCACAGCCAAAAATTGTAGATACTGATCATCGACTGTAGCATCTTTCTTCTCCTCAATGGCAATTGGTTCAATGGCCTTCTCCTTTATTTGAAAGCGGAGTGCCACAACCTTTCGCTTTTCTCTTATCTCCTCATACGTAAATATGATATCGGTCTTCTCTGAAATTTCCTTCCTGGCTGGATTGAGCACTCGTTTTTTGAAGTTATGGTACTCTGAATACTTATCCCCCGCCCCGACCATCATCCGCAAATCATCTAACCGAAGTACGGCCTCGCCTATATATTGCCAACGTTTCAAAAGCTCATACATGCGGATAGAATAGGAACTTTTTAATTCCATTACATTCTTCAACCGATACGTCGTGAACTCTCTCTTCAATTGCAAAAGGTATGGCTTTAAACGGGGATCAAAAGCTAAACTGACATAACCGGAATGTACATCGTATTCCACGTATGAAACCCAACTTAACTGTTTAAGCTTTTGTCCCTCCCTAATTTCCAGCACCTTTCTCATTAAATTTTTCGTGATCTCCCTTAGCTCCGTATACTTCGGGCTTCCCCGGTATCCGAGTAATTCGGAGAATTCCTGTATCGGGAGGCTGTACATTTTAAAATCGTCATCATCTTTACTGATCTGGCTGATCAAATACAAAATAATCTTCTGTTCCAATGTCGAAAGCTTGTAATTCGCCTCAATCAGCGCATTGGCCTTCGTTACAGCACTGTTATATTGCTGCTGTTGGATGGCCGGAGCTTGCATTATCTCATCCTCCACCTACTAAAATAGGAAAATAACACCTCAACCCTAATTTTACAAGAAAACAACCACATTAAAAAGTACATCTTTTTATTCATGTACGCAAAACACCAAAAGTGTACGTTTTAACCCACATCGAGTACATATATTTTTTTTTGTACTAAAAAGACACCAAAAATGTACTTTTAACACCAAAAATGTACGTTAAAGTAACCAAAAATGTACGAGATAAACACCAAAAGTGTACGCCCAACACCAAAAATGTACTGGATAGACACCAAAAGTGTACGAGGTAAACACCAAAAATGTACGCCTGAAACGATCAAAACCCTTGATAAATCAATGATTTTGCGGTCCCTTAAAATATAAAAAAGGTTAAAAGATATAAATAATTAAAAGTATATAAAAGCAACAAAAAGGGAGTTGCTGCAACTCAATACATTAATGGCTTGATGTCTTCTTAAAGTTCAAAAACAAAAACGGCTTCTAGGGCTCGTATAGCCCGTTTGAGGCGTTTTTAATGCTAGGTTAATAGTTTTATACCCCCTAAACGAAAAAACGTCAAAATAAGCCGTTTAACGACGTTTTATGGCAATATGTGATTTTCTTTCCGCGGCGGTGCTTTGGTTTACTTCTTGTCCTGGCTTCGCACAGCCGCGGGTAGCGGCAGGCGCCGGATCAAGAGCGGCTTCTCCGAACCGCCGAGCGCCGGGCTTCCCCAGGCTCCAGCCGGATGGCCAAGAGCCAGAAGGCGGTCAGCCGGGAAGACCGGCGCGGGCTTCGTTCATAGATCGAGTCCGGTGGTAACTTCATCAATCTGCTCTTGCGTAATTCCGATATAGCGAAGAGTTTCGGCTTGGCTCGAATGGTTAAGGATTTTTTGAATCATGGCAAGGTCGATTCCCTGCTTATAGGCGAAATAGCCAAACGTTTTGCGCAGGGAGTGGGTACCGATGCGATCCGTGATTCCCACGGATCTGGCCGCTCTGTTTAAAATATAGTGAGCATGCTGGCGGGTAATTGCTTTGCCGCCTTTTTGGCTGCGAAACAGCGGCTCGTCGTCGCAAGCGTGCGGCCGCTCCTGCGCCAAATACAGTTCAATCAGGCGGCGTGTTTTCCGATTTAAGGCAATAACCCGAGTCTTTTTCGTCTTCTTCTCCACGATCTCAATGCGGTCGACGACACCTTTCTGATTTCTCACATCCCCGACCTTCAGAGCCAAAATGTCGCTGATGCGCAGCCCTGTGTTGATGCCGATGGTGAACAAGAGCTCGTCCCGGATCGATGAGGAGCGCAAAATCTTTTTCATGGATTCGATTTTCTCCTTATCCTTGATCGGCTGGACGGTATGCAAAATGCGACACCTCCCTGTCTGCAGAGGCATTATGTAAAATATGCGGGCAAAAAAGAAGGAAAAAGGAAAGCCCCTCGATCCTTGCTGTGTCTAAGTATTTAACGTCTGACAAAAATATGACATAACGTGCTTTTGTCAAATTTAAAAAAATCCCCTCCATTTTCGGAAGGGGCGAGACAGTTTATTTTTTAACCACGACAGCGGACGGCGGCCTTTTTCCTGCCCGCAACTGTGCAAGCGAAAGGCCAAATGTATATTGAAAATGGGGATAATCTTTGAAGCTTTTCCAATCCCCGCCCCATTCAAGGCCAAGCGACTTTCCGATCTGACCGACGCGAAACCACCGGCGATCGAGGCTCCAGCTGGGGATCAGCGTCCCCTTGGAGACATTGCAAACACAAATATCAAACGCCAAGCCGAAATTATGATAGCTGTATCCTCCGCGAGCGTTCGTGACGATCCGCCCGGGCTTCGCCCGTCCCAATGCATACAGGCGGTTCTGCTCCTCGATGGTTCGAAACCCTTGCGTAATGATGATATAAATTCCTTCCTCGTAAGCCTTCCGAATCAACGCTCTAGCTTTATCCGCCACCAATGGATGCAGCCCGGACAGCCTTTTCTCCGCCCGGAAAAGCAACTCCACCAGCTCCACTTCAAATTCCCTCCCATCATCAATTTTGCGGACCTCGGCTCAATGCGATGGTTAGATCCTGAATGGATTTGGTCAACTGATCCAGCTTTGTCTCCATCCGATGCAGAAGGTATATAGAAACAAGAATCGGAAAGGAAACTTCGCTGATCATCGAAAACAAATCCATTGCTTTCCCCCCTTCAATGCTCAAAAACGGAAGGCGAAAAACCTTCCGTCCACGATAGATAAGCTATGGCAACTGGATGTCTTGCGTCTCGCGGTCAATGATGCGGGCGCTCTTCGGGCTCACCAGCTCCCCATTGCCGCTCATAAAAACATTTGCCGCCACGAGCTGGTTCATGACCGTTTTCACTTGCACCGGATCAACCGGCTCTTTAGGATAGCGGATCAAAATCCGAGCCGGCCCCGCTTGAGCGTTAAACGTCAGCTCCAAAGTCTTCATTGCTCATCCTCCTCCCATTATGCATTGATAATATGGCTGGTTAACGTCGTGCGCACGTACCGCAGGCTGCCGCTCGACAAGCTGGCGATGGCGGCGGCGGCATCGTACAGAGATTGAACGCTTGAGTCGCTCTTTACTCTGAAGGTTTGCGAGCGAATGATGTCCTTTCCGTCGCTGTCCTTTCCGGCGTAGAAGTCCAAAACAAGAGTGCGGCCCGACACCATTTCGGAAGCGGCCATTTTCCTACCCCCTTTCGATTTGCCAACATCATATCACCGGAGAACGGCGATGGACAAAACCGCTTTCAAAGCGAAAAAAGAGAAAAGCGGCCTCAAACATTGCCGCTCCTTCTGATTTTTTACGATAAACCTTTCATTTTGCTACATAATCGCTGTTTCACAAGCCGCGCTACCGTTCATCCATTGCCTGCGATGCGGTTCATGAATCTCCCCATAGCACATTTCAATCCATTTCGCGTTTTTGAGCTGATCGATGCAGAACTTGCGGGAATGAAACACAGGAATTTGATGGCCGGAGAGAAGATGAACCGTGGTGCACTGGGGCGATCTCTGCCGGAACTGCTCAATCTCTCTTGACACAAACCATCCTACTCGGCTCTGCCGGCCGACCGGTTTGCGAACGTTAAACGGAATGATGGTAAAGCCGTACGACAACACGATCGGAACGAGTTGCTTCTTCCCCACCAGCTCCCCATATCGATGGCGGTTGATCGAAATGCTTGTGCCAAAGAAGGTCAGAATCCGCTTCAAAAACAAACTCGACTGCATATCAAGCAACTTGGTTTCCCCGTTCTTGAGAAAGAGTTTAACCGAATCCCCTCTGTTCTCCACGTTAACAGGTATAAAAGCTTGGCCGACATAGGCGAATCGCTTCACTTCTTTCCAGTCCAACTTTTTCATCCCCTCTTATCCTGATCATCAGGGTAAAATTTGTCGAAAATATCGTAATTTTTAAGTACAATATATCCCTTTTGGACAAAAAAATCAAAATTGTAAAATCCTATATTTCAACCTGTCAACAGCGATTTTTTCCTTAAAAACCGCTGATCTGAGCGTTTTTCATTCTGAAAACCAAAATTGACAACTATTTTTATTTTATGTCGGACAAAAATATTGATTTATATTAGGAAGTTAGGGTATAATAAAAATAAATAGTGTCAGACAAAAAAAGGGTGATAATCATGAGAGAAGGGAGATGCTACGAACAACATGATTTCCAAGTCCTCGTCCTCCAAGAATTCAGCAACCGGCGTCCCCGATCTCCGGAGGAAACGAAGAAGCTTCAGGAGGAGTACCTCAGACTGCTCCAGGAAATCCCTCGAATGTGGGAAGAATTTATAGAGAAGCACAAAAACATTTACGAACGGTTTGGATATCTCGACGTTATTGTCCATGATGATCTGCGGATTGAACGTAAAAAACTTCAGCGCGGCCGCCCCAAGGAAGAAAAATCGAAATCTCATCGCATAACTGTACGGTTGGATGACGAACTGTATGAACTTCTCCAAAAATACTGCCGGGCAAAAAATGTGTCGGAGTCGGAGGCGATACGCAAATTAATATTGGAGCTAAAGTGGAAGCACTTCTAATGTGCCTATTTTCTGTGAAAATGCGCTCACCTTGATGAGTCGTTTTCATGCTAGGTGGCGAGCAAGATTTGCTCATGAATGTTTTTTGGCGACTGTTGAAGGAATTTAGAAATTAACGTAGAATAAATCTTATAAACAAAAGAAGAAATAAACCTTGGAAGAAAGGTGGGTGATATAAATGACCATCACCATCACAATGGGCATCCAGAAAGGCGGATGCGGGAAGTCCACGACAACCGGAGTCCTCGCCTATTTGCTGAGCAGGGACGGATACAGGGTTTTGGCCGTTGACATGGACTCGCAGGGGAATTTAACCGAACTTCTTTCGCGAAAGCCATCCAACGAATTCACGGAGAAATCCGTTCTCGAGGCGATGCAGGAGAGGGATCCGGAGCCTTATATCGTGAAGATCAATGACAAGTTGGACTTGCTCCCGGCCAACAACTTCTTGGCCACTTTCCCCCGTTGGATTTATACAGGGGAAACATATCTCGGAAAATATATAAGGTACAAAGGAAAACCAACTTTGATACTGGATGACACGTTGGACAAGATCCGGCATAACTATGATTTCATTGTTATTGACACACCTCCTTCCTTGAGTGAACAGACGACAAACGCCTTATGTGCGAGTCAGTATGTCATTATGATGTTTGAATGCTCTAACTGGTGCTACTCGGCGGTCCCAAATTTTATGGAGTCCGTCGAGGGAGCGAGGGTGCATGGGAGACACAACACAAGGCTCCTTGGCATTCTGAGAACCATGAACGATGTTCGCCGTAACGATGCGAAGGCATTCAATGAAATGATCGAAGAAGATTACCCCAATGAGGTGTTCAAAACGATCATCACTCGCAAAGCGCCTATCGGGCGTTTATCGCTGTATGGATTCGAGGAGAATAATGAGTTGAATCAAGCGCTGGAGCAGTATGAAAACTTCTATAAGGAGATGATGGAGCGTGTCCAAAGTAGATGATATCAAAAATATGAAACGCCAACAAAAAGTCATTACTCCTACACAAGTGTTGACCGATCCTGTCGGTGAAACAAACAATATTCCTTCAAATGAAGAAGCTAACCAAACAAGAAAGGAAGGTAAGAAAGTGGAAAGAAAGCGTGTTTCCTTCGATATTCGGACGGATCTGCATAAAGAGTTGAAAATGCAGTCGATTTTGCAGGAGAAGAATATCTATCTGCTGATCGAGGAAGCTGTTGAGAAGTATTTGAATGAGCTTAAGAAGGGAGCCGAGTAAGGGCTTGAACTGAATTACTGTTGTTTTTTTCAAAAATCCTCTATAATGTACTGACACACTGATAATTCTTTTGCCACGGAGGTAATACAATGATTTTTCGAAAAGGAGAACTCTTCAGCGGTCCGGGAGGCCTTGCTTTAGGGGCCAAAATGGCGAGGGTAGTCGGCGCTGATGGCGAAGAGTTCCGTATTGAGCATCTTTGGGCCAATGACTATAACGAATCCGCATGCAAGACTTATCGCCGGAATATCTGCGGCAATCCAGACGATCCATCCGTTATTGCATGCGATGTAAGGGAGCTCGACATTGAGAAGCTTCCCAGAATAGACGCATTGTCATTCGGTTTTCCATGCAATGACTACAGTGTTGTGGGAGAACACAAAGGAATGGATGGAGAGTATGGACCTCTATATACATACGGGGTCAAGGTCCTTAACATTCACGAACCAAAGTTTTTTGTAGCAGAAAACGTGGGTGGTCTTCAAAGCGCCAACGAGGGCCGTGCATTCATGCAGATTCTGAAAGAATTGTCCGAGGCCGGCAGGGGTTATGACATCGTGCCGCATCTATATAAGTTTGAGGAATACGGTGTTCCTCAGATGAGGCACCGCATCATCATAGTTGGCATTAGAAAGGATCTAAATCTAAAGTTTAAAGTTCCTGCGCCGATTACTCCCGACAAGTATGTAACGGCCAAGGAGGCAATCACCAATCCACCAATCCCAGATGACGCCCCTAATCACGAGTTTACGCGCCATAACTCAAAAACAGTGGAAATGCTCAAACATATACCGCCGGGCGAAAACGCATGGTATGAAGGGATACCTGAGGAGTTGCGCTTGAATGTAAAAAAAGCAAGGTTGAGCCAAATCTACAGAAGGCTGCATCCCGACCAGCCTTCCTACACCGTTACAGGAAGCGGCGGCGGCGGAACGCACGTATATCATTGGGAGGAACCGCGGGCTCTCACAAATAGGGAAAGGGCAAGGCTTCAGACATTCCCGGATGATTTTGTGTTTGAAGGAACAAAAGAAAATGTCAGACAACAAATCGGAATGGCAGTTCCTCCAAAAGGAGCAAAAATCATCTTTGAAGCTATTTTGAAGACGTTCGCTGGCATTCCATATGAATGCGTTGAACCTAAATGGGATGTTGAGGAACTGTTTGGAACGGAGCAATTGGCCATTCCAGAGTTGGTATAGAAGGGCGGAGAGGAAAAATTCTCCGCCCTAGTTTGTCTCTTTTAACTCCCGAAGCAGAGCGCCGAGCGATTTGTATCCTTTGTTTTTGACAGACTTGACAAACAGTTCGGCGCGGTCTTCCAATGGCACATCATTTTCAATGCAATAATCAAGAAAGCCAAGCAATGTTCTGGCTGTGATTAAAAATCCGCTAATGGGATTTCCGGTGATTCTCTTGGCTTTGTCCGATATTTTTTCCAGATTGCGCTCCCCGCTGAAGTCGTTTGCGGTCACATATCCAAAAAATACGAGCTCCTTTCCCTCGTATCCAGTGTAATTGGGGATGTATTCGGACGCCATATGTGAAGCCAAGGAGGAGGACAACGGGAACTTTTCTGCGTAGTTTTTGGCGTCAATGATGCCGAATTTGTTGTCTCCATATCCAGCGATAATTTCGATTTCCGTTCTTTCCCCGTTCTTGGTTTTAGGGCGCATTGCAACATCGAACCCTAAGGCGCTGAATATTTGGCCAGTCTTATCTTCAAACGCCAGGTTGTCCTTTTCATTCAAGTATGCTTCTACAAAATCGGAGTTGATCCCTTCAAAATCAGCCTTGTTTTCCACTATCTCATGAATAACCTTTTCAATGTCTCTTGGCGATAAATATTTTTGGAGGGTCTTGGCGATTTCCTCTTTGGACATCGATCCTATGGATGGAAATTGAGCAAGGATTCTCTCTGCTTTTGCCCGAAGTTTGCTGGAATTTGCAGCAGGTTTTATATTGCCATATCTGCTCGCCTTGTAGCTGTCGACATCCAGGCCGCTGTTTTCCGCCATGCGCTCGAGCGATATCATGTATCGCGTGTTAAATGGATAGCGTTTTTCGATTTCAGCGATTTCCTGCTTAATTTCATTGATCCTGGAAGAATCGCCTTTCAAAGCCTTGCCACGAATGTACTCAACTAATCCTGTATAATCGCTGATGAGCATAAAAGTGTGGGCCACGTCGGAGTGAGCTTCGTAAAAGTCTCTCGCCCCTTTGTCTGATCTTTCTCTATGGTCGAACTTGGCGGCGATGTCTTGTTTCATTTCTTCTCTATCGTGAGGGCCGGCTTTTCGGAAAGCCAATATTTTATGCACGATTTCATCCAGTTGCGAGTCCTTTTGGGCTGTCATGGCGAAATAAGTGATCTCCTCTTTTGTTACATAAAAGTCCAACCTTTCGTCATTCGCCAATTTGATCAGAAACAGAACAGGGCGGATCCGAAACCCTTCATCGAATTTTGGGCGGAACCCCGGCTCGAGAAAATAAGCGTTTGGATATTGGAGCGTCAAGACTTGTTTTCTTGTGTTTTCGTACACCTTTTCTCCTTGGATGAGCTTTTCTCCAACTTTTGTAAGGCGAATATATCCATCATCATCTACATAGCAATAGGAGAAGGTTTTGAGCATGGCCATCCATGTGCGTCCTCCGGAACCGTCATGGCTGACGTTGTTTCTTTTGATCCCCATATTTGCAAGCTCTTCTTCATATCGTTTATGGACTTCTCTATTTCTTGCCCATTTCAGCCTGAAATCATCCGTAGCCTTCTGCAAAGCCAGCAATGCCTCCTGGTGGAAGCGGGGGTCTCTCTCTGGACGTGTAATAAACCATACCTTTCTGATGTTTTTCTCATTCATAGTCCAGCATCTCCTTTATTTCCGCATAGATGTTTCTCTCTTCGATTGTAAATGGATCGACTTTTTTGGACTGGGTGGTGGAAAAGTAAAAATCCAGTGATTTGAAAAACTCCTTATTTTCATTGATAAGCTCAGTGATGTCGGCATCTGAAATCTGGTTGAGAATGCTGACGGCTTTATCAATTTCATTATCGACCAAAATTCTGCGATAAATGGATACCTTATCTTTCCCGATAATCTGTTCAGCTGCATGCACATAACGAATTATGGTGGTCACGGCCGGGACCGACATCTCGTTGATGATTTTATTGAAGGCATTGTCAGGAGCTCCAATATATTGGCTGATTTCTCGGTTTGTAATCCGATGCTGAGATAAAAGTCTGTTGAAGTTGTCCATCACTTTCCTGCTTATAATTTTGCTTAGTATTTTTTGCAATAAATTTTTATTTCTCTTGGAATTATCAAACAAAAAATTCCTCACCCCTTCCAATAAACATCATAATATTTATTTTTGTTTGGTTTATAAACCTTATAAGGTTATAATTCATTGCAAAATAAAAAACGCTTGTTGCATCCAAGCGCTCATCCATCCATGGCTTGATCAATAAAATTCTTTATTTGTTTGATTGTTTGATCAAAATCCTGTTTCAAATCATGTTCCCACACTCTTAAGCAATTCCAGCCGATTTTTTTGTAATAATCATTGACCTCTTGATCCCTCCCTTTGTTTCTCAAGAGCTTTTTTTCCCAATAGTCTCTATTACTTTCGGGCATATTCCCGTGCAGTGGACATCCGTGCCAGAAACATGAATCGATGAAGATGACGACTTTATACTTTTTGATGGAGATATCAGGTTTCCCAAGAAGAGTCTTGTCGTTCTTTCTAAACCGATATCCTTCCTTCCAGAGGGCTTTTGAGACTGCATCTTCCAACTGTGAGCGTGACTTTATGGCTTTCATGGTCTTGGAACGTTGCTCTTTGGTAAGATTGTCACTCAAATGGATCACCCCAGTCAGCGAAGCCTTTCAGAAGCATATATTTACTACTGATTATATCAGATAACCGAGATCCACGCCGGCCTTCCGCGGATGCCGCTTGCAAGCAGGACCATCCGCAGCCGTGCGGAGTGTGATCGAAGAAGTCAATGCATCGCACCGTTGCTTGAAGCAATAAACCTTTAAGTAAATAAACGATGGTAAAAATAAAGGAACATTTATCCAAATAAACAAAACAAGGAATAAACGTTCATTTCATCTTTTCTTCCAATAAACAAAAGTTTTGTGATTCATATGAAGATTCCATCCCTGCGCCGGTCTTCCCGGCTGGCCGCCTCCTGGCCTTTGGCCATCCGGCTGGAGCCTGGGGAAGCCCGGCGCTCGGCCGCTCAAGAAGCCGCTCGCGATCCAGTTTTTCCTACCACCCGTGGCCGTGCGAAGCAGGGCCAAGAGGCTGTTCAAAGCACCGCCACGGCTGATGCTATTTAATTTTTGTTAGACAAAAAATTAAATTCGACAGACATCGACAGCAGGCGTAGTCGCACCGGCGCTTCCGTTTCCTTTTGGTCCGGGTCCCCGGGGCGGTGTGATGGTCGGCTGGCAGCCGGAAAGGCTCCCCCACTGCAAGCCCGAGCGCCGAAGCCCTCGCCTTCCGGCTCGGTCCAGCCTATCACACCGCCCTTCCCGGCCCAAAAGACTACGGGTCGCCGGTGACCGGGGAAAGAGCATTGAAAAAAGTATTTTTGATAGGTATTTTGATGATTTTTGAAAAAATGAAGGATTTTGTAATAAGATGTCGAAACCAAACAATCGCTTGGATCCCTCTTTTTAAGAGACCTCTATTTTCCTTCATATCAGTCTATTTTTCCATTTATGTTTTTGGATGCTGTTTATTTTCAAGGATAAGTCACTGTTGCCTACATAACGATTACACAGTGGCGTTTCCTTATATGGGGGGCTTTTTGTGGAGAATTTTAAATTAGAACATATCGAACTTTCACCATTGGATCGGGCAAAGCGTCATGTGTGGTTTCAGCATCGTGACGCTTCGGGGTGGATTACGCTGGCGAAGAAGGAGCCGGGCG
This sequence comes from Geobacillus sp. G4, assembly GCF_040327975.1. NCBI lineage: Bacteria > Bacillati > Bacillota > Bacilli > Caryophanales > Anoxybacillaceae > Geobacillus > Geobacillus sp. G4. The sequence goes on along the minus strand of NZ_JBEPJY010000022.1, from coordinate 5,216 downwards.
GGAGGTGGAGGCAGTATCACTACCAGCCTAAAGAATTGGCCTTAGAACTGTCTAAATGGCTCGGAGAGGACGTTTATTTCAGTCAGAACACCTTCTATAAGCCACAACGCCGCATCGAGAATATAAGGCAATTACGAGCTCTCTACGTTGATGTGGATTGCCACACCCTTGGATATGAGCCGGATTGGGTAGTCGGCAAGCTGGACATCGAGGTATTCCACGACAATATTTTGCCCGAGCCTAACCTCATCATTTTCTCGGGACGTGGGATCGTATGTATTTGGTTGATCGAGCCGGTCCCATACAAGGCATTGCCGCTTTGGAAAGCGGTGGAGAACTATTTTTATGAGCAGCTTAGCTATGTGGGGGCGGACAAGAAGTCGCTGGACCCGACCAGGGTGTTCCGGATCGACGGATCGGTTAACTCCAAGAGTCAGAGGGAGGTCATCGTCGAATACCGGCACGGCGACAAGTATGTCCTCCGTGACTTGCAATATGAGTATTTGCCGGAATTGACAAGGACACAGAAAGGAAAGAGGGGACGCAAAGGGAAGATTGTTCGACTGCATAATATCCAGACGTTGCACTATGCCAGGCTACTGGATTTGATCCGTCTTGCGGAGTTAAGGGACTATGATCTTAAGGGGTATAGGGAACTGTTTTGTTTTTTATACCGATACTGGAGTTGTTGTCTTACTGATGATCCTGAGGAGGCGTTGAAACAGATGATAGAGTTGAACGCCGTGTTCAAGGAACCGCTGTCTGAGAAGGAGGTGATCCGAGCGACAAAGAGTGCCGAGAAAGCGTGGATGGCGAAAAATGACGCGAAGGCAAATGAAGAGGCGATGAAAAAAGGCTATCCCGGCGCCGGCTATAATTTGAAGAACTCTACAATCATTCGATGGCTGGACATCAAGCCGGAGGAACAGCGACATTTACAGACCATTATTGACGCCAATGAGAAGCGTCGCCGGAAACGGGAACGCGACAGGGAGAGGACAGAGGGGTGGCGCCGGGGACAAGGGGCGAGGACAAGGGAGGAATACCTCGAGGAACAGAGGGAGCGAACGGAGGACAAGTTATGGCAGTTGCAAAAGGCCATAGAGCGACACCCTGACGCGACAAACAAGAGGCTGGCCGCGATGCTGCAAATATCGGTGCGGCGTGTTCAGCAACTCAAGAAATTGATCAAGAACTAATGTTCCCGTGAAATGGTTCGTCGCTCTTATATTATGGGCGTCAGCCTGCTTGCCCGCTGCCAGAAAGAAATAAACCAAGATGGTTTTGCTCCCATGCCTCATTAGTCTGGTGGGGGGAGTCCCGAGGGTTTTAAAATTTAGATTTTCAATTCGATGAAGGGTGAAATGTAAGTGGATCGTTGTAAAAAGGGAGGGAGAAAGGGATTTTAGGGCTTGATTTCGGAGGTGTAGTTGCAAGTCGGAAAGGCAGTTAGGAGTTATTATAAAGGGGATAGGTTTATTGGTTAGATTTTGGTTGATGATAATATGATTATTTAGAACATAATTCCTAATGCAAAATTATCAATTAAGATAAAATCAGTCTTAGAATCAGAATATCGAATGGAGGTGAGGACACCAGAGTGACGCAGAGGACGCTATGATGAAATATTGCAAATAAAAGACGAGGACAAGGGGTGTGTCCCTGTTCCTCGATCAATCAAAAAAATCTGTGCATAAGACATACAGCTGCGTCAAGGTGTCGCGACAAGCATTCCATCGAAGGACAGCGACCACTCCCTTTATTTTCTCACTTGTCCCCGGTGAAAACAAAAAGGGGGTAGGGTGAACCATGAACAACAAGGTAACCCGGAGACATAAATTTATTTCCTGTCTTAAGTCAAGACAGCAATTGTCTGGCAGAGGACAAGATGCGGAATGTATCGCGACAGATGTCCCAGTGGATTAGCGGCCGCCGGAGACGATGGACAGTGAGTCGCGACAGACCGAAATAATAAACATGTCTCCCATGGCAATATAGACAGCGGCTGTCCTCGGTCAGGTGATCCCGCGGATACGGGATGTCATCGTGTTTTGAAAAAGCGAAATTAATTTATTTGTTTTTTGTCTGACGCAAAATTAAATTTCTTCGTTGTCATGATCATCATGTAAAAACGGATACTTCAGCAACATGTGTTGAAATGTTCCTTGGTCTTTGAATGGGGGAAATTTACGGGACAGACTTTGATAGTAGCATCTCTGGTGGATGATTGTATTGATTATATCCAAGAACACTTTGTCGCCAGGGCGGACAATTTTTGAGCATACCGGACATCTTATCCTTCCGATAATATCGAACATTTTTTCCCCTCCAGTTTGTTTTCTATACTCCCTCTCAGCCTAAGTGATGGTATAATCTTCTTGAAAAATAAAAGGGGGAGTTTTCAGTGAGGAAAATCAAGGCGCTGATGGTAGCTGTAATTGCATTTATGGTAGCAATTTTGCCAGGGGTTAGAACAGACGCAGGCCCAAAAAACATGTATGTGCACTTCATCAATGTTGGACAAGGTGACAGTATTTACATTAAAGCGCCAAATGGCGAAGACATCCTTATTGATGGAGGGAATAAGGATGGCAGCGATGTCGTCGCCTACCTTAAAAAACAGAAGGTAAAGGACATTGAAGTTATGATTGCAACTCACCCCGATGCCGATCATATCGGTGGTCTAGATGAGGTTCTCAAAGCTTTCCCAGTGAAAAACGTGTACGCTCCGAAAGTCGGTAATACAACGCAAGCATATAAAGATTTCTTGCTCGCTGTAAAAAACAAAAAACTTACGATCAAAGTTGCTAAAGCAGATGTTGCCTTGCCGATCAAAGGTGTGACTGCAAAGTTTGTTGGTCCCGTTAAATCATACAGTACCAGTGATACTAATGACTGGAGCGCCGTCTTGAAGGTGACTTACGGCAAAAAGTCTTTCCTGTTTACCGGCGATGCTGAGACTAAGGCAGAGACAGATATGGTCAAAGCCAAAAAGGATTTACGCGCTGATGTGTTGAAAGTAGGGCATCATGGTGCGAAGACATCGACCAGCGCGACGCTTTTAAAAGCCGCGAAACCAGCGTATGCCGTAATCTCGGTCGGCAAGAACGCTTATGGTCACCCAACATCGGAAGTTTTGAATCGTTTAAAAACTTATAAAGTAAAAGTATTCCGTACAGACAAACAGGGAACGATCATTGCGACAACCAATGGAACAACGCTTTCCTTTAACGTAAAACCTATTTATTAAGGAGGAGTTAAATGAAATATATCATTGATCGTTTCGAAGGTAAATGGGCAGTTTGTGAAACTGAGGACGGCAAGATGATCGACATTGAGAAAAGCAAACTGCCCAAAAACGCTCGCGCCGGCGATGTGATCGTGCAAAAGAACGGAAAGTTCCAGGTAGATAAGAAGGAAACTGAGAAGCGGTGGAAAGAAATAGAGAAGTTAATGAATGAGGTATTTGAGGAGTAACTATCCATACCCATCAAGTTAAGAATTTTGGTCTTTGTGCATCGTCAAAAACATGGTATCCTTTCTAACGAACACTCCACGTTAGAAAGGATTTTTTTCATGGAAAAACAAATGCAAGCATGGATTCAAACCATTCGTCAACTCTTTTCTCCCGAAGAATTAACCCGTCTCGCACGGAAAACAGGATTTATCCGGCGGCAGCGTTCGTTAACGGCGGAAGCCTTTCTGACTCTCTGTGCATGGGGAGATGGCTCACTGGCAAAACAGTCGCTTCAGCGGTTGTGTGCGGCCTTGACGCTCTGGCATGGCTGTTCCCTTTCAAGCGAAGGCTTGAATCAGCGTTTTACCGATCGAGCCGTGGCGTTTTTGCGAGAAGTGTTTTTCCTTCTCCTCCTGCATCAACGTCCGTTGCTTTTGTCAGCCATTGAGACCTATCGAACTTGTTTTACCCGCCTGCAGATTTTGGACTCAACCAGCTTTTTGGTTCCCGCTGACTATGGGGAAGACTATCGAGGTTCCGTTTCGTCGGGGGTGAAAATTCAGTTTGAATATGACTTGTTATCCGGCGCCTGCCTTCAGCTATGCGTTCAATCGGCCAATGACTCGGACGCCCGTTTTGCCTATCATGCCCAGCACACGATTTTACCGAATGACCTATGTATTCGGGATTTGGGCTTTTTCTCCGTTGCCGCACTGGCCGAGATCGACGCCCGCGGAGCGTATTATATTACTCGGCTCCGTTCCGATATGAAAGTGTATATCAAGGAGAATGGCCAGTGGAAGGAATGGGATTGGGAATCCCTTGGGAATCAATTAGAGGAAGGGGAATCAGTGGAAATGGAACATGTGTACATCGGACATGAACGCTTGTATGTTCCACGGTTGGTTTTCCGCCGTCTGACGGCGGAAGAATGGCAAAAACGGATGGCGTATGTGCGGAAAAAGGAAAAAAGAAAAGGGAAGGCGCTGGCACGCCAAACCCTCGAACAAAAGAAATACCACATCTTACTGACGAATTTACCACAAGAGTCGTTTGATGGTCAACAGGTTTATGAGCTCTATTCCCTGCGCTGGCAAATTGAATTGTTGTTTAAAGCCTGGAAATCCGTATTTGACTTGGAGAAAGTCAAGGAGATGAAGAAAGAACGTTTCGAATGCCATTTATACGGGACGTTGATTGCCATTTTGGTCACCCAGACGTTTCTGTTTCAAGCTCGGATGTATTGGCATCAAAAGGAAGACATTCAAATCAGTGAACGGAAAGCGCTCGATCTTCTCCAATCGTATTGGCACCAGTTGCTTTTGCGTTCGCATATTGCGGAAATCAACCTTTCCTCTCTCCTTTCCCTGTTACGAAAACATGCCAAGAAAGATCGAAGGAAAGGGGAAGAAACGGCATCGGATATCTTAACAAAATTAGAGATATGGTAGAATCAGATATGGATATAAATGCCAAATACCCCTCTTCTGGAGGGGTATTTGGCATGCCCAATAATGGATGTTATCCCCATCATTCACTGGGGGGATGAACACGAGTATCGTCTTAAAAATTTTATACCGCTAAACTTGACGGGTATGGAGTAACTATCCTCTTTTTGATTAACTTTTTTATTTAAATTGAATACGGAGGAATAACGTTGACTGGGAAAATGTTTAAAAATCGTGTGAGTAAAATATTTGTGGGTGACATTCCGAAATGATCCCCGACGAGGGTTGCGAACTTTTGTTCGCGACGCTCG
>NZ_JBEPJY010000021.1:0-33209 GCF_040327975.1 Geobacillus sp. G4 | reverse complement strand
CCTCATTCCACTATCCTAACAAGCAGCTGAAGAAGGTGGGTATTTTTCACACTGTCTACTTGACAGGGATATGTTCAAACAAGGAGAGGCTGGTTTCCATTTCACCCTGACCACCTTAATCATGGAAATTCGTCCCATCCGTCACTTCTTTGACGATGCCGGCGCGGATGACGAAGTCGCCGAAATGTTCACCGTCAAGACGCTCTTTCGCATAGCGGGATAGGAGGACGCGCAGTTCGCGCAAAATTTCTTCTTCGCCGATGTTTTCGCGGTACAGTTTGCCTAAGCGCGTGCCGTTGAACGCGGCTCCAAGGTACATGTTGTATTTGCCGACCGCTTTGCCGACGAAGGCGATTTCCGCGAGCACGTGGCGGGCGCAGCCGTTCGGACAGCCCGTCATGCGGATCGTGATTTCTTCGTCGCGCAAACCGTTTTCATCGATAATTTCCTCGATTTTATCGAGCAGTTTCGGCAAGTACCGCTCCGCTTCCGCCATCGCCAAACCGCACGTCGGCAAGGCGACACAGGCGAGCGCGTTGCGGCGCAAGGCGGTGTACCGGCGGCCGTCGGTCAAGCCGTATTTGGCGATGAGCGCCTCGATTTCCGGCTTTTTCTCGCTCGTGACATTGGCGATGATCAAGTTTTGGTTTGGCGTCAACCGGAAATCGCCGGTATGGACTTTCGCGATTTCGCGCAGGCCGGTCATCAGCTTGTAATCGTCGTAGTCTTTGACGCGGCCGCCTTCGACAAAGAGCGTGAAATGCCATGTCCCATTGACGCCTTCGACCCAGCCGTAGCGGTCGCCGCTATGCTCGAAATGGTACGGGCGCGCTTCGCCGAGCCTCCAGCCGAGGCGGCGCTCAATTTCTTCTTTCACCGCTTCCAGCCCAAGCCGATCGATCGTGTATTTGAAGCGGGCGTGTTTGCGCGATGAGCGGTTGCCGTAGTCGCGCTGAACGGTCATAATTTTCTCCGCCACTTCCACGACTTGATCCGGCTTGCAGAAGCCGATCACTTTCGCCAGTTGCGGATACGTCGTTTTGTCCCCATGGGTCATCCCCATGCCGCCGCCGATGGCGACATTAAACCCGGCGAGCTTGCCGTCCTCGACAATGGCGATGAACCCAATGTCTTGCGAGAACACATCCACGTCGTTGGACGGCGGAACGGCGATGCCGATTTTAAACTTCCGCGGCAAATACGTCGGACCGTAAATCGGTTCTTCTTCACCGTCGACCGGCGGCGTGCCGGCGACTTTTTCATCATCAAGCCAAATTTCGTAATACGCCCTCGTCCGCGGCAGCAAATGGTCGCTGATCAGCTTCGCCCATTCATACACTTCCGCATGCACTTCCGACTGGTACGGGTTCGGGTTGCACATGACGTTTCGGTTGACGTCGCCACAGGCGGCGAGTGTCGTCATCAAGGCGCCATTGATGGCTTGCATCGTTTTTTTCACGTTCCATTTCAAGACGCCGTGCAGTTGGAACGCCTGGCGCGTCGTTAATTTTAACGTGCCGTTCGCGTATTTGCGGGCAAGTTCATCCATGACAAGCCACTGTTCGGGCGTCGCCACCCCGCCCGGCGTGCGCACGCGGATCATAAATTGATAGGCCGGTTCAAGCTTTTGTTTTTGCCGTTCGGTGCGCACGTCGCGGTCGTCTTGCAAGTAGCTGCCGTGAAACTTCATCAGCCGGTTGTCATCATCTGGGATGCCCGCGCTGAGCGGGTCTTCCATCGTTTCGGCAAGCGTGCCGCGCAAGTAACGGCTTTCCTGTTTAATGCGCTCGACATCGCTTGGCGGTCCGTCCGGCGCTTTTAACACGACTTTCGCCATTTCCGATTCCACTCCTTCTTTAGAGATTAATAGACGTCGCGTTGGTACCGTTTTTGCTTTTGCATTTCCGTCAAATACGCTTCCGCCTGTTCGCGGCTCATGCCGCCCTCTTTTTCGATAATCTCGATCAACGTCTGATGAACGTCGCGCGCCATGTGTTGCTTGTCGCCGCAAACGTAGACGACAGCACCTTCCTCAAGCCAACCGAACAGCTCTTTGCTTCGTTCAAGCATCCGGTGCTGCACATACACTTTCTTCTCCGTATCGCGAGAGAAGGCGACATCCATTTTGGTCAGCACACCGCTTTTCAACCATGCGAGCCATTCGGTTTGATACAGGAAGTCGGTCATAAAGTGTTGGTCCCCGAAAAAGAGCCACGATTTTCCTTTCGCCCCGATGGCCTCGCGCTCTTGCATAAAGGCGCGGAACGGCGCCACTCCGGTGCCTGGACCGATCATAATGATCGGCGTGTCGGGATCCTTCGGCAACTTAAAGTTCGGGTTCGGCTGCACAAAGACCGGCAACGTATCGCCGATTTGGACGCGTTCGGCGCAGAACGTCGAGCACACCCCTTTGCGCAGGCGGCCGTGCGACTCATAACGGACCGCACCGATCGTCAAGTGCACTTCATCTGGATAGGCCGCTAAGCTGCTCGCGATCGAGTACAGGCGCGGCGGCATTTTCCGCAAGATGGAGATGAGTTGCTGCAAAGTGGCGTCCCATGGGCCGAAATCGCGGAGCGCATCCAACAAATCACGGCCTTTGGCGTATTCTTTCAATTTGGCTTCATTGCCGGGCGCCACAAGCGCTTGGAGCTCACTGTTTTTTGACAGCGTCGCCAGCTTTTGCAACAGCGCTTTCGTCAGCACCGTAATTTCAAAATGTGAGGTGAGCGCTTCACGCAGCGACCGCACTTCCCCATCTTTGTCGATCGTCACCGTTTCTTCCGGATTCCATTTCATTTCTTGAATGATCCGCTCAACCAGCTCGGGATCATTTTTCGGGAAAATGCCAAGCGCATCGCCCGGTTCGTACTTCAACCCCGATCCCTCGAGCGACAATTCCAAATGGCGCGTTTCCTTGTTCGATCCGCGGCCGTTTAAGTTGATGTTTTCAAGCACCTCGGCCGGGAACGGGTTTTTCCGCGAATAGACGACAGCTGGTTCCATTTTTGGCGCCGCGGCCGCAACGGACAAAAGCGGCGTGGCCCCAACATGGGCATTCGCTTCTTTGCTTAACTCGCCAAGCACGCCATCAAGCCATTTCGCCGCCGCTTCTTCATAGTCGACATCGCAATCGAAGCGCGGATAAAACCGTGTTCCGCCCAGCTCCTCAAGACGTTTGTCGAAATCTTTCCCCGTCTGGCAAAAATGCTCGTACGACGTATCGCCGAGCGCGAGGACGGAGAAACGGAGATGATCCAGTTTTGGCGCCCGTTTGCTGTGGAGAAATTCGTAAAACGACACCGCGTTGTCCGGCGGATCGCCTTCCCCATGCGTGCTCACGACAATGAGCAGCGTCTCCACTTTCTTTAATTCGTTCGGCTTAAAATCAAGCATGGACAACACTTTCGCTTCAAAACCACGCTCTTTGAGCGCCTTGCCGGCTTTTTCAGCCAACTTTTGCGCATTGCCGGTTTGCGAGCCGTACAATACCGTCACTTCTTTCGAAACCGGTTTGCTGCTTCCAGCAAACAGCGCCGGCGCTTCGGCATCCAAAACGGCGACCGCCGCCTCGGCAGCAGCCAAATACCCGCTCAGCCAAAGCTTTTGCGACGGCGTCAACGTCGGCAACAAACGATTCAAAAGCTCAATCTGCTCCTGGGTAAACGGACTGTTGGTTACTTGCAGCTGCAACGGTGTCCACCTCACAATATAAAATAAAATGGAACGATTGGCGCCGTTTCGGTCTCAACGACAGGACGAACGCCAAATTCCATTATTCCTATAAGCCAAGTATACTTTAATGAGGGTATCATATTTACACTTTACCGCAAAACAAAACATTAGTAAAATAAATATAAATTATTAAAACTATTAGTATTTCTAATAGTACGGTCATCATGGGGACGGAGGAGAGGCGGACATGTACTATGAAGAGTTAAAAACGTTCATCACCTTAGCTGAAGTAAAAAACTTCACCAAAACTGCGGAAATTCTCCATTTGTCGCAGCCAAGCGTCAGCTTGCACATCAAAAATTTAGAAAAAGAGTTTCAAACGAAACTGTTCATCCGCTCCCCGAAGCGGCTGCGCATGACGCCGACCGGCGAGCTCCTATACGACCGCGCCAAACAAATGGTGGCGCTTTATGAACAAACGAAACAAGACATTTTGGAACACCATCATTCCGTCAAAGGAAAATTGAAAATCGGGGCGAGCTTTACAATTGGAGAGTATATTTTGCCGCCGCTTTTGCCCGATTTCCAAAAACGTTACCCAGAGTTGGAGCTTGAGGTCATGATCGGCAACACAAAAGAAATTGTCGAACTCGTCAAATCATATCAAGTCGACATCGGCTTGATCGAAGGGCAAACGAACGAAAAAGAACTGTCCGTTCATCCGTTCATGCAGGACGAGCTTGTCATCGTCGCCTCCAACCGCCACGAACTGGCGCAAAAAGAGGAGGTCACGATCGCCGAGCTGCAAAACGAAGCATGGGTGGCGCGCGAAGTCGGGTCGGGAACAAGGGAATATTTCAACCATTTCATCCGCTCGAACGGGCTGAAAGTCAAATCGCTCATGATCATCAGCAGCAACCAAGGCATTAAAGAAACGTTGATCAACGGCAACGCCCTGTCCTTGCTGTCGCGCAGCGTCGTCGCCCGCGACATCGAGCACGGCCACCTGTCCATCGTTCACCTGAACCATCCGCCGTTTTACCGAATGTTTTCCTACATCTATGCACCGATTATGGAAAACAAACAAAACGTGCGCATTTTCCTTGAAGCCTTGCAAACCAATTGGACTGGCGTCAGCCAATAACAGAAGGGCGTGGTCATGGATGACCCGCCCTCACACTTCCATCTCCCCATGGCGGATGTGCGGCATTTCAATTTGAATCGTCGCATGGCGAATGTGAAAGCGCGTTTCGACCAAATCAATCGCCCGCTGCAAAACCGCCTGTCCATCGCATCCTTCCTCAATGAGCAAATGGCAGCTTAACGAATCAAGCCCCGAGGTGATCGTCCAAATATGCAAATCGTGGACATCGATCACCCCATCAATGCCCGAGAGCGCCGCCTTCACTTCCGCATGGTCAATCGCCGCCGGCGTTCCTTCCATTAAAATATGCACTGTCTGCTTGACTACGGCAAATGCTCCTTTTAGAATCAAAACCGCCACCGCGATGGAAATGAGCGGATCGGCCGCGTACCAATCGAACAGCCAGATGACAAGCCCTGCCGCCATCGCCCCGACCGAGCCTAACGCATCGCCGAGCACGTGCAAATACGCACTGCGGACATTGACGTTCTCTTTGACATCCCCTTTGCGCATTAACACCCAAGCGCTCACGAGATTTGCCAACAACCCGACGGCGGCCACCGCCATCATCGGCCCGCTCGCGACAGCAGGTGGATTCACAAACCTCCCGACCGCTTCCCAAATAATCCAAGCGGCAATCACCACCAACGTGACCCCGTTTACTAGCGCCGCTAAAATCTCGAACCGGTAAAATCCATACGTTCTCTTCGGCGACGCGGGCTTCGCCGCCAGCCAAACCGCCGCCAGGCTTAACAGAAGCGAAATGGCATCACTCAGCATATGCCCCGAATCCGAAAGAAGAGCAAGGCTGTTCGTCACAAGCCCGCCGACAAACTCGAGCACCATGATCCCGATCGTTACACCGAGGGCAATCGCCAGCCCTTTTTGATTTCCTTCTCTGCCGTGATGATGCCCGTGATGGTGATCACAATGGCCGTGCGCGTGATGATGCATCCATCTTCTCTCCTTATTTATTGGTGTTGTGCGTGATCAATCGCCTGCTTTAGCAACGATATGACATGTTCGTCATCACATGAGTAAACCAACATCTTCCCCTCACGGCGATATTTCACAAGCCGCAACGTCCGAAGCAGCGCCAACTGATGGGAAACCGCCGATTGCGACATGCCGAGCACTTCCGCAATATGGCCTACATGGCATTCTTCCTGCGACAACAAATACAACATCTTCATCCGAGTCGGATCCGCTAGGGCTTTAAAGATCCGTGACACTTCCTCAATCACACTTTCATCTAAAAACGAATGATCCTCTGCGTTCATGGCTGTTCCCTCACATTTTAATATATGAGCATTTGTTCATATATGCGAATCATAAACCGCTTTTTTTTTCTTCTGTCAATCCTATTTCAAGCTGCAAAACCCCATCAGCATCAACAGCCGATGCACTGACACCCCCACAACGGCAGCCGACAAAGCAAAAAAAAGCAGGGGCCGATAGACCCGCTGCTTTCCCATTACGATCTCACACGCACCGCCGTCCCTGTCGCAATGCACATCATCATGCCGTCGCGCAGTGTTTCAAAATCAAGATCCACCCCGATGACGGCGTTGGCGCCAAGGCTTCTCGCCTTATTGACCATCTCCTTGATCGCCATTTCCCGCCCTTCAGCCAGCTTGCTTTCATACGTTCCGCTCCGCCCGCCGATAATGTCGGTGATGCTGGCGAGAAAATCGCGGACGACATTGGCGCCCAAAATGACCTCTCCCGCTACGATGCCCAAATACTCCTCAATTTCTTTTCCCTCAATCGTATTCGTGGTCGTGACAATCATAGCGATGCCCCCTTACGGCTTATCATAATTGGGTAAACCACCCCATTTCATTATACTACTTTTCATCGTATAACGGCGCGGATAAATCCGTTCGCGGTGCAGCCGATGTGGAATAAGTCCCATACAGCAACAACTGTGCGATGCCGACAAAATACTCCGATTCGCGAATGATGTGATCGAGCACCACCTTGGCGGTCGGGTTTTCGCTGACGGCCTTGCTGCGGGTTTTGATTTGCCGGCATAATTCGATGAACTGAAGGCTCTGCTCTAGGCAGTACGACACAAAATGGAGCACTTGTTGATGCAGTTGTTCAGGAACATAATGGCCGGCCCGAACGACCGATTCGATATAACGGACCGCGTGCTGATGCGCAGCCGAAAGCGCCTCCTCCCATTTTTTCAACGCTTCTACATATGGCGCTTCCAATCCAGACACAAGCTCGCGAATGACGACCGTATGTTCTTCCTCTTGGTGCTTCCAGAATTCAATCTCATCCAAAACGCGCAGCGGCATGTGTGGGCCGTAGTAAAATTGCACGCTCTTCCCTCCCTGTTTCTCCTCTTCTTTCAGTGTATGGGCAAAACAACGCGGATATGCACCATGATCGAAATGATCACAGCCTTCGTCCTTGTTTCACCTTGAAGATCGGCATAGCGACATGCATAGAAAACCGTTATCCAACCGATGGACACAGCCTCATCGATCAAAAAAACTTCCATGGCCGTAACGTTTTAAGCAGCTTCATCGTTTTTATTAGCGTAAATGACCCGATCGGGAAAAAGGAGTTACGATGTATGGTTCATGCGAATGAAGACAGCCGCGTCAACTGGATCGAACATTTATGCCTTTCCACTTGGGAGCCGGTCTACCGATTGATCTATTTTAAGGTCCAAAACCGTGAAGAAGCGGAAGACATCACACAAGAAACGTATGTAAGGGCCATCCCCTATTTGCAAAAAAACCACGTCCCCCCTGATAAACAGATGGCCTTTCTAAAAACAGTGGCCTTGAATATCATCCGGGATCGCTGGCGGCAGCACCAACGCCGAGGAACGACAGCCGATTTGGAAGCCATTGCCCCCAAAGAGGCTGCCTTTGAGGATCCTGCGGAATGGAGTGTACAGCGCATGACGATCGAAAAAGCGTTAAATGAACTCAATGAAGAGCAACGCACGGTGATCGAACTAAGAATTATAAAAGGGTATTCCGTCGCTGAAACCGCCCAAATCATGAACAAAAAAGAAACAACCATTCGCGTAATGCAGCATCGGGCATTGCAGTCTCTTACCCGCATTTTACATGACGGGATGAAATGAAGGAGGAGTCCATCGATGCATGACAACGAACGCCGATTATCCGATTATATCGATCAATTGAACGCCGAGAAAAAACCAAAAGACCATGAACATTTAGGGGCAGATCCCGAATTGCAAAAGCTGTTTCATACAGTCAGGCTCGTCCGCAGCCTCAGGGAGCCTGCCATGCCGGAGCGGGATTTTCCAGCCAAACTGGTCCGTGTGGTCACCGGATCAACTAGTGCAAACAAAACAGAAAAAGAAAAAACGGGCCTGGATGGCCAGCATCGCCGGCATCGCGGCTATGTTGACCCTATCGCTGCTGATCCATTTCGCTTCACTCTTTGACCATCCCAACATTGTCAAGGCGATGGAAAAAGCCTTTCAAGACGTCAACGCCTACCATGGATTTTTGGAAATTGTCGAAACGAATGCCCAAGGCAAGACGACCACACAAGCCAAATTGGAAATTTGGGCCGACAAACACGGACGCTATTATATACAAGAACTGGAAGGTTCAAACAAAGGGCTGATTACCGTCAATAACGGGCAAACGAAATGGCAGATCCGGCCTTCCGAAAAACAAGTTCATCGATTTCCTGCCTTCCCTGATCCGTATCGTTTTGCCTTTGAACTCGGAAACGAAATCAAAGGGATCAAACAGGCCATATCAACGAACATCATCGGGGAAGAGAAGGCAGCCAACCGTCCATCTTGGATTGTCGAAGTCACCCCACAAGGAGGGGAGCCTTATCGGATATGGATTGATAAGGAAACCCGTCTTCCGTTGCAAAAACAATATGCAATGCAGCATGGGATCCAATACAAAATGACGTACACGAAAATCGAATGGAACCACGCTATCCCTGAAAAACTGCTGACCTACCATGTGCCAAAAGGGTTTCAAGAAGTCAACCAAAACCCGGAACAAATCGTCACCAACATCGATGAAGCAAAGGAGGCTGTCGGATTTCTGCCTGATACGGTCAGCCAAATCCCGTCTGGATATGTCCAAGACCGCATCGCGATCATACCGGACAAAAAACTGGTCAAACTCTATTACCGGGCACTGGACAAAGAGATTGTCATCATCCAAGGAAAAGCCATCGGCGAATGGAAACTTGCCCCAACCGCGATGGTCGGGAAAATTCATCACCAAACTGCTGAAATTCAGTCGCCGGTTGTAGAAGAATCAGGCGTGATCGGAGCAGGAGGACCATATGCCGGCCTGACGGACCTCCATTCGATTCGCTGGCGGCAAAACGGGTTTGAATACGCCGTTATCGGCCATGCCTCTTTGGGGGACTTGATCGCATTCACCAAAGAGCTGACAAACGGAGCCTTTGAAATGCCGACACATAAAGATCCATTCCCATTCAAGCCGAAGGTGGAAGTTCCTGTTGACTTGGAACGGGAGAAAAATGATCAAAAAAACGTCGATGCTGGAAGTTCGCCTTGGAAATTGGATCCTTTGTTTGTGGCTCAAGTATTTGTCAGCCTGCAAATGTCCCCTGGAGGCATTACTGGAGATTACCCGATTCACTATGAAGACTTGCGCATTATCCAAAACAACGGGAAGGAGGCCATCGTAGAAGTGGACGCCCACAACACTCCAATCAAGCGAGTATATTTGAAACGGCTGATCCGGCAAGACGCGACGGGAATATGGACGGTGGTGGGATATGATCCTGCTCCATAATGTTCACAGAGATGAATACTGATCTCCACTATCTGCGTCATGAAAAAGGAGAACGGCCATCCCCTTGTTCTCCTTTTTCTTCGTTATTCCCATAGAGTAGTGAAATCCTCGTCAATGGCACGGTCATTGTAGCTGATGCCGGATGGACGGCTATTAACGTCTAAAATCGGAAAAGCCGCCCCAACAGGCTTCGTTCCCCTTCGGGACCGGCTTTTTCCTTTTCCTTTTTGTTAGCCGCGAACCATTTGGTACACATGCATCACCAAGGCGCTGACCGCCGCCACTCCTACAAACGAAACCAAATACACCATCGGCGACCCCGTTTGGCCAAACACAACCTCATTTTGCAGCATGGCCGCTTTCTCCCAAGCATTCCCCACATCAGGCTTATAAAGCTTCGTTTTCCAATACCCTATGCCGATTGTTGATGCCAAATACACCACATGAACGATGATCGAAATGGCGAAAGCATGAATAACGGTTTTCATGAACATTCCCCTTCCACACTTGTTAGGAATACGTCAGGCGCTTCATGGAATGCACGTCCGCAAAAGTCCATCCATTGTGTTTGGCCCACATTGTAGTATGATCCCTATCATTTTACCATATTGAACAAGCTGCGCGAAATTGCCCCCCTTCATATTTCCGAATCGTTCCTTTTGATCAAACGTTCAATCCCTCCAAAAGAGGGGATATTCACAGACACTGGATTGAAGTAAGCTTAACGATAGCATCGTTTTTCTCCATCCCATCAAGCACATGATGTGTGTGAAACGCCAATAAAAATGAATGATCATTCATTTTGTTATGGTATAATGGTAACAACATCCTCACACCAATAAGGAGGCCCGTTCGCCATGCTGCTCGATAAAGTGATCAAAAAGCGGTTTGAAACGGAGACCGTGCAAAACGTGCGCATCGCCAAAGGAACGGCGATGTTTCAAGGCGTCCGTCTTACCGTCCGCTGCTTTGTCATCGATGGGGTGCTGATTGACACCGGCGCAAAATCGATGGAAAACGAATTTACTTCGTTTTTCCAACAACAAGACATCGACCAAGTCGTCATCACCCATTATCACGAAGACCATACCGGCTGCGCAGCGTTTTTGCAGCGGAAGATGGGCCTGCCCATCTATATGAACGAACTGATGATCCATTATTGCCAGCAAAAGGCGGACTATCCGCTCTATCGAAAAGTGTTTTGGGGCAAGCGCGATCCATTCACCGCCAAGCCCATCGGCGCGACGTTTTCCTCCCGAAATGCAACGTGGGACGTCATTCCCACGCCGGGTCACTCGATCGACCATGTGGCGTTTTTGAACCGCAAAACCGGCCAGCTGTTCAGCGGCGACTTGTACTGCCAAGAGAAAACGAAAGTCATCTTGCGCGAAGAAAACATCCCGGCGATCATCACTTCCTTGCAACACGTGTTGACGTACAATTTCGGCGACGTCTTCTGCGCCCATGCCGGCTATCTCCCAAACGGGCGCGAGGCCTTGCAGCGAAAACTCGATTACTTGCTTGAACTTCAAGGCACCATCATCGATTTATATGAAAAAGGCATGTCACCGAAACAAATTCAAGAAACGCTTTTCCCGAAAAAATATCCGATCGTCTTTTTTTCGGCGAAGGAGTGGGACTCCCTTCACATTGTCCGGTCGGTCATTCAAGAATATCAAGCGAAACGGGCAAGCTGAAGCGGACGCTTCCCGGAAATGGCCATAGACCATTAGGGCAAGCCCATATTCCGTTTTCTTCCATTTCAAATGAAAAATTACTATCTTCGCCAGCAACGGGACAAATTAAGAAAAAACGAAAGGATGGGTCCCGTCGATGAACGAAACACCGCGCGTCAAGCTGCACGGGTTCAACAACTTGACGAAATCGCTCAGCTTCAATATGTACGATATTTGCTATACGAAAACGGCGAAGGAGCGGGAGGCGTATATCGAATACATTGACGACGTGTACAATGCCGAACGGCTGACGAATATTTTAAAACGTGTCGCCGACATGATCGGCGCCCATGTGTTAAACATCGCCAAACAAGATTACGTTCCGCAGGGCGCGAGCGTGACGATGCTCGTTTCCGAGGGGCCGGTCGTCGAAGTGCCCGAAGATGACGGCCCTTTGCCGGAGGCGGTGGTGCTTTCCCTTGACAAAAGCCATATCACCGTCCATACATACCCAGAATACCACCCGAATGACGGAATCAGCACGTTCCGCGCCGATATTGATGTCGTCACATGCGGGGAAATTTCGCCGCTCAAAGCGCTCGACTATTTGATTCATTCATTTGACGCCGACATTATGATCATCGACTACCGCGTGCGCGGATTTACGCGCGACATTCACGGATACAAGCTGTTTATCGACCATGACATTACGTCGATTCAAGATTATATCCCGGAGCACATTCGCGAAAAGTACGATATGATCGACGTAAACATTTACCAAGAGAATATTTTTCACACAAAATGCAAGTTGAAACAGTTTGACTTGGACAACTACTTGTTTGGCTATGCAAAAGAGGATTTGAGCGAACAAGAAGCGAATGAAACAACCGCCAAGCTGAGAAGGGAAATGGATGAGATCTTTTACGGAAAAAATATGCCGAACACCGTTTGACGCGGGCGCCTTTTTGACGCCTGCCGGCTTTCGGGCCGGCCCACACCGGTTCCCGATTGGCGCCGTCTATGGTATGCTAGTAGAAAAAAGGAAAAGGTGTTCATGAATGAAGTACATCATCGTCGGAGCCGGCATTTTAGGGGCCTCGACCGCTTACCATTTGGCCAAGGAAGGCGCAAACGTGATCATCATCGACCGCGGCGACAAAGGGCAGGCGACCGGTGCGGCGGCGGGGATTGTCTGCCCTTGGCTGTCGCAGCGCCGCAACCAAAAATGGTACCGATTGGCCAAAAACGGAGCGAAGTTTTACCCCTCCCTCATCGAAGAACTGCAAGCGCTCGGGGAAACGGACACCGGTTATGCGCGCGTCGGGGCGCTTTGCCTGCATACAGACGAACAGAAACTGGAACAAATGGAGGAGCGCGCTCGCAAACGGCGCGAAGACGCGCCGGAAATGGGAGAGATCGTGCGGCTTCATCCCCATGAGGCGAAGGAGCTGTTTCCGCCGCTTGGCGGTGAGCATCATGCCCTATATGTGAGCGGCGCCGCCCGAGTGAACGGCCGGGCGGTGCGGGACGCCCTCACAAACGCGGCCCAAACGCTTGGCGCCGCCTACATCCGCGGAAACGCCCAGATCCTGTTTGAAGGCTCCCGCGTCATCGGCGTGGAAGTCAATGGAGCGAAATACACGGCCGAAGCGGTCATCGTCACAGCCGGCGCATGGGCTGGCGAACTGCTTGAGCCGCTGGGCGTTCGGTTTGCCGTCACTCCACAAAAAGGACAAATCGTTCATCTCGAATGGTTGGCAGGCGAGACTGGCCGATGGCCGGTCGTCATGCCGCCGAACAATCAGTATATGCTCGCCTTCCCTAGAGGGCGAATCATCATCGGAACGACCCATGAAGATGAAGCGGGGATGGATGTCCGCGCCACCGCCGGCGGCATCCACGAAATACTGGACAAAGCGCTCGCCGTCGCGCCAGGGCTGTCGGCGTGCACCTACGTGGAAACACGGGTCGGGTTTCGCCCGCGCACGCCTGGATTTCTCCCTGTCTTCGGGTCGCTTCCCGGTTTTACCGGACTTTACGCAGCCAACGGCCTTGGCTCTTCCGGGCTCACCGTCGGGCCATATTTAGGCGCAGAGCTTGCCAAGCTTGTGCTCGGCCGCCCGACCGAACTTGATTCGTTCGACTACAACGTCGCCGAGGCCATCATCCCGCTTTCCTGACGCTGCCGCACGGTGCAACACTAGCACTCCCACCCGATGCCCAACTGCCGCGTTCAGCGGCCAGCGCCGGCTGCGGGCTTGCCCCATGCAGGCCCGCAGCCCGTTTAGCTGTTTTGTCCTTCGTATTTTTTCAACTGTTCCGTCAGCTGTTGAAACAACGCCATATCTTTTCGGTCAAGCGCCTGGTCAATTTGCATTTTCAACACCGACAGTTCATGACGTTTCAGCGCCTCATCCAACACTTGCTCGGCCGCCTTCGCCATTTTCTCATGCCGCTCGTGCCGCCTGACATTTTCAAACGCTTGGTGATCAATAAGCCGAAGGTACGAAAAATTCCTTGCCTTTCCTGGAAAATGGAGCGTCAAATAGAGCGTCTCGTTCGGATGCAGCGCCAAATCGCCCATAATCGAGGCAAGGCTCGTGCTTTTTTGACCGCGCCGATAAAAGACGAGCCCTTCCTCTTCCGCCATCGCAGTCGAAATGATCAGCCACCGCGCCTGCTTTTGCTCGGTTTCCGTAAAATGGACGTTCTCAAGCAAATGGGGGTGTTGAAGCAAGTATTGCAGCACAAATCGGGCATCGGGATGCTTCAAACGATGCTGCTGCAAAAACGTTGTTAAGAACTGCCGCTTTTCTGAATAGGACACCCATCTCGTCATAGCCTCACCCCCTTCAACTGCTTCTCCATGGAAGATAACAGCGGCCGCAGCGCAAGATCGTCTCAACAAGCCTCGATGATCCATTGCTATTCCATTCACGTCTTTGTTTTCCAGTATACTTGATTGCGCCCCGCCGTGCATCTGAAAACCACAGGGCAAGGCCCCTTTCATTCCGACACCAAGCGGCAAACGAAATAGAAAAACAGCCGCCCTTCATTTCCAGGCGGCTGCTCCTTCTAAGCAACGGGCTCTCGGCTTTCCTTTCCATTGCTAAGACCTATGGCCTACGCCAACTGCATCGCAAAGTGGCCGTTCAATCCGAGCGCTTCGGCTGTGGATGCTTGCACTTGCCGCAACAGCGCTTCGTTTTTCATCAACGACTCGCCGTAAGACGGAATCATCTCTTTCACTTTCGCCCGCCATTCGTTCATCCGTTCTGGGAAGCACTTCTCCATCACTTCAAGCATGACATGAACCGCCGTCGATGCCCCTGGCGACGCGCCGAGCAACGCCGCGATCGAACCATCAGCCGCATGGACGACTTCCGTGCCAAACTGCAGCGTTCCTTTGCCGCCAGCTTCCGTGTCTTTGATCACTTGCACGCGCTGACCCGCCACGACGATGTCCCACTCGTCGCTTTTTGCCGTCGGGACGAATTCCCGCAGCTCTTGCATGCGCTGTTCTTTCGACAACAGCACTTGCTGGATTAAATAGTTGGTCAAGGACATATTTTTCACGCCCGCCGCCAAGATCGTCAAGACGTTATGCGGCTTGATCGAGGTGAACAAGTCGAGCATCGAGCCGTTTTTCAAAAACTTCGGCGAAAACCCGGCAAATGGCCCAAACAGCAGCATCTTTTGATTGTCGATAAACCGCGTGTCCAAATGCGGCACCGACATCGGCGGCGCGCCGACTTTCGCTTTGCCGTACACTTTCGCATGGTGCTGCTCGACGACCTCGGGATTGTTGCACACCATAAACAGCCCGCTCACCGGGAAGCCGCCGATTCCCTTCCCTTCCGGAATGCCGGACTTTTGCAA
Organism: Geobacillus sp. G4; assembly: GCF_040327975.1. NCBI lineage: Bacteria > Bacillati > Bacillota > Bacilli > Caryophanales > Anoxybacillaceae > Geobacillus > Geobacillus sp. G4. The sequence goes on along the minus strand of NZ_JBEPJY010000021.1, from coordinate 18,048 downwards.
CAGATGGAGGCTGCCTCCCCCGGCCCCGATGAAGACGAACTTGGCCGCATGAAGTTCCACCGTGCCTGTGTCCAAATTCCGCACTTTCAGCTCCCATAAACCGTCGCTTGTCCGTTTGATATCCTCGACATGATGGCGGTAGCGGATCTCCACGTTCTTCCGTTTCAAATGTTCAAACAGTTGGCGCGTCAACGCCCCGAAGTTCACGTCCGTCCCCGATTCGATGCGGGTCGCCGCGATCGGCTCGTCCACCACCCGCCCTTCCATCATGAGCGGCACCCATTCGGCCAACTTTTTCGGGTCATCTGTGAACTCCATCCCTTTAAACAGCGGATTGGCCACCATCGTTTCGTGGCGCTTCTTCAAAAACGCCACATTGTCTTCCCCTTGCACAAAGCTCATATGCGGCAGCGGACGGACGAAATCTTTCGGGTCACGAAGAATACCGCTGTTGACTAAATAAGCCCAAAACTGCAAAGAGACGTAAAACTGCTCATTGATTTTAATCGCTTTGCCGATGTCAATCGACCCATCGGCCTTCTCAACCGTATAGTTCAACTCACACAGCGCCGCATGCCCCGTCCCGGCGTTGTTCCACTCGTTGGAGCTTTCCGCTCCCGCTTCCTCCAGCCGCTCAAACACGGCAATGTCCCACTCGGGCGCCAATTCCTTCAAGAGCGTCCCCAGCGTCGCGCTCATAATGCCCGCGCCGATTAAGATGACATCCGTTTTTCCTTGTTTGTTGCCCATGTTTACCATCCCTATCCATGAATAGTTGTAAAAGACCATCGAGCGAGCGCTCGAAATGATTCCACCGATACCCCTTTTATTTTTGAGGGCGATTTCAACATTTATTATAACACAATTGATTAATAGTATGTCACTATTATCAATTTGAACAAAATATATTACTATAATTCAATGCAACATCGTATATTCATAACATCAACACAGCCATCCCAACATCGCCCTTCATAATAATTTTACAAAATCGTTGAATATTTCGCCACCATCTCGAGAAAAAACGCAGAGATTTTTCAAGAAGGCTGATGAAAAACACATTTTATAGCAGCAAAAAAGACGGCTCCATGCCGCCAAAGCGTCATATAAGCCATCTACACCCGAAACATTCCAAGGTGACATCCATCGTATTAGGCAATCGTTTTTTCAATTTCTCTAACAAATGGCTCGTGCGAAGTATTCTCTAAAAAATCTTCGAATATTTCATCAAGTTGCAAGTTGAGATCTTCATTGACCTCATTCCCGTCCTCGTCATAAATCTCAAAGTGGCTGTACTTCCATTGATCAAATGTTTCCCTAAGCAAGTCACAGTATGTCACCCAACGCTTTCCATAGTTAGACATATACGTCGGCACCCATTGATCAATGTAAACGTTGTTTAACAACTCATCTAACGGGGAACAATAAAATCGCGAGCCCTTACTTCTCCCCAGCGACCGGACAAGCTCGGCGAACTCTTCCTTCTTCATTTTCCTCACTTCACCGGAATAGTCATAGCTGATCTTGCCGTTGTATGGATTGATGAATGGTTCAGCGGTGTATATCCATTGGTGCGGTATATGCGTTTGAATCACTTCCATGAGCATTCGGGCAATGAGTTGCGGGATATCACGGAAATCCAATTTCCTCTCCCTCCCTCTAGAAATGTTGATCTATCAAGACTTTTCGGCCCCTCAGGGGTGTCCAAAAAATATTTTCCGACAAAATCCCTTACATCATTTTTCAGTTTTGTTGATATCTTACAGACCCAAGGTGCGCTCCTTTCTAGCTAAGATACTTCGATGAGCACTCTCGTTTCCCATTGTTCAATCACTTTTTCTCGGCTCGGCTGATGTTTCCAAACTGCTTTTTCGGTCAAGTCAAACATATGGGGATGCAAATCGTTCACTTCCAGTATACTCCATTCAGCAACCGGATTGTCATACTGAATGTCATTCCGTTAGTGTTGCTTGCACAGCTCCACAGGGAAAAGCGAAACTGCAACACTTCGCCAAAGGGAAACACCATTGAAAACACGGAAAGTTCATTGCTGAGGGCCTCACAGCTGAAGAGAGAAATTGGTGCAATGTTGCGGTGGCATTTCTCAAACAGGCGGCTGAAATCGAAAAAAAGCGCCCTTAGGAAATAACAATTGTAAACAATCGCCTTCTCATTCCCGTCGAATGCTGTGGAGAAATTCCGCATCGATTACTTTCCTGTCATCGACAAGATCTAACAGTTCATCGTGCGGGCGAATCTCATCATTGCCGTCGGAATAATAAAGGGTGATATGCACTCCTTCTGATTGGGCGATTTGTAACGCGGGCAAAAAATCACTGTCCCCCGAATAAGGCAATTCGCGAATACAAAGCATTCCCTCCCGTCCATGGCAATGAATACAAAAGGAGCGGCGATGCCGCCCCTCTCTTGACCTGCCATCCATCCGAACGGCAACGGTTATTCTAAATATCATTATAATTGGAAAAACGATGCATGTAAATCCCTCAGTTGAGATGAACAGGCCATTCGCATCGAGCCAGTTGGCCCCGAGAAGCTTATGTCCCGTGCGTCAATCCATGCAAAAAGGCGGAGCGATCCGCCTTTTCTTTACCCAAAATAAAGCGATCATTCCCCCCCTGACAACAATGACCTACACTTCTTCCAGCTGAACCTGCTTGCAAATAATTTGCAACAGCGGCTCTGTATAATCAAAGGTATAGATACGAAAATGCTGAAATCCGCTTGAATCTGCTGCTGCATGTTCGAAGCGAATCATGGTAAACAAGCTGTCAAAATGGAGATCCTCCCTTGACATTCCTATGACTTCCTTCCTCATTGTGTACTCTACAGCCAAGCAATCCGTAAAATGCAACACGAATGTTCTATTTTCCTCTCTATTCTCCTGTACATCCCAATAATAGTCGATTGTGATAGACAAATCTAACGGATTGTTCCACTTGATATCCGTTATAATGCTATCTGTGAAGTCAAAATGGTCTTTGATTTCTTTATAGTTGTTGGCAATGATCATTTGACTCCCCCTCCTCTCCAGCATGAAAATGCCTCTTCTTTTCAGGAACACCGATCGTCACAACACCATCATGAAAACATTCGATTGCATACTCTCCATGTTGGCAAAGAATAAAAGTGTCTGACCCCACTGCCACCACATCATCAATAGCATGCAGAACTCTCTCTAATGTCGTCTGGATGCCAGGGTTATCAGAATAATTCCATAGCACAATCACATCGTAATGATCAATTCCCCTTTGCCGCAGCCAATCAACTACTTCCGATGCATGCTTTATGTGTTTCTTTTCCGATACCTTTTCCCAATCGATTCTCCCCCAAGGCAAGATCGGGAATCATGTGCACAAATAATCAAAATATGTTTCGGTTTCCCCGCTCGTTAACATCCTCAAGTTCTCATGGCCTATTGCATAAACACACTCTTCAAATAATGTCATGTTTGCCCCCCGCTTCAATATCGTTCGATGCCACTGTATGTACTGTATATATTTTCATGTCTTTTCCACATGCATTGGATTGAACTCAACGTGAGCGCCACTCTACATTCCTTGCCTCAATAAGAATGATATTCACCCCATCGGATTCCCAAAAAATGAAAAACGACTGCAAACGCAGTCGTATCAAGGAGTTTACGAATTTTCATCCGAACTAGTCGGATCATTGGAACGGCCCCGAGAGGATTCGAACCTCCGACGCACGGTTTAGGAAACCGACGCTCTATCCACTGAGCTACGGGGCCATATGGCTCTCCTTTTTCATTCTATCCATCTGCGCCTAAAAATTCAATAGCTGATAGACAAACAAAATAGAGAACTCCACCCCCGATCTCTCCAAAGTTCGCTTTTCGTTCCCGGCAATTCAACCGCCGACGGCTTCTTTGCACGACGATCCATCCCCATCGATCGCTCCAATCCGCATCCATCAGCCGAATCCCGCTTCGTTCCGACGCAATGGAATAGAACGTATAGGCGACGATTGACACCACTCATCCCTCATAGAAATGTCATCTTTATCACCACACACCGCCATTGCCCCCGCATTTTTACGAGGCGCCCCGTCTGCACGGCAACGCGAAGCGATGGGATTCGCCGCAGCCTTGAACCGCTGCTTCCCTGATCGCAGGCAAGACGACCTTCTCGCGCCACCGCCCTTGCAAACACCGCAACTTGATCAGCGTTCTTAGGGAGCACCATCCGCACGACGAACGGTTGGCCGTTTATCATCATCAACATCCTTGGCCGAATCGTCCCCCACGTGGAACCCGAGTTCGACAGTCACTAGGCAAACAAAATGCCTCTCGCCCCTTGATACAAAAGGGATCGGAGGCATTTGGGCACACTTCGGGCGTGTATCTAGGTGCGAGGGTGGATGCCTAGAATCTTTGGAGGAGGTTCCAGCCCTAGAGCCGCAAGGAATAGCGCTTGTTTGGCCGTCAGTTCGGTTCGTTGATAAAGGTCGCCGTTTTTTGAAGAAAAATGTCCAAGCATGAGACGCTCGCATTCGTCTCTTACTTTCGGCCACGATTCATGAGTTCGGATCTCCACGATCCGAACCAGCAAGAGAGCCAGCCAACTGAGCAGCACATGCGCCCGGATACGGTCTTCCAAGCGATGATACATGGGGCGCAGCTCGAGTGTTGATTTCAACGTCCGAAAGGCCTGCTCGATATCCACCAGTTGCTTATACCCGAGCGCGACATCCTCGGCAGACAAGGTGTCATCGGAGGTTCGGATGAGATATTTGCCATCGTACTTTTCCGCTTCACGAACCGCTTGCTTGTCGATGCGAAGCGTTCCATCCTTCAATTGACGCAAGTATTTTCCGTAGGACGGATGGGAACGCAGCCGGCAGGTGGCCTTATGATGAGCTTCATTGGGGAGTTGGCGAAGCCCCTCCAACTCCTCTTTCAGCGATTCGAGCAGCTTTTCCCGTTCCTTGCGTTGGCGTTCGGCTTCGCTGGGATTGTACACGAGAACATAGCGCTGACGCGCTTCTCCGTCGCCCACGATGATTTCTTTGATATGCAAGTTCTCGCGAACTTGTTGGTAGCGCCCGCGACGGTTTAGGGCCTCTTCGACGGCGGCTTTGCCGGACCGCATTTTTTCGCCGACAATGTAGTGTCCCCCGGCCTGTTGCAAGATTCGCAAATTCTCTTCAGACGAAAATCCGCGGTCCATCACGCTGATCACACGCCCAAGCTTCCAGCCAATCAAGTCTTGTTTCACCTGTTTGATGACCGTCATATCCATCGTATTGCCAGGCCATACCCAAGCGCGAATGGGGACTCCTTCCCGGGTAACGGCCAGTCCAATGACGATTTGGACCAAATCGGGACGCTTATCTTTGGAAAACCCCTGCTTTCGAAGCGATTCTCCTTCTGGTGTTTCGGATGGATCCACTTCGAAGTACGACGAAGTCGTATCAAAGTAAATCAAATCGACTTCCAGGTTCAATAAATCGGCCACGGCATGGAACACTTGGCGTTCCAATTCCGGCTGCACAGCCAGCAGCTCATCCATCGCCCGGTACAACTGGTGGCTGGCGACTTGGGGAAGATGAGGGATATGCACGTCTTTCTCCACCCACTCCTCCATCGCCAACTTGCTTGACGGATGAAGGGCACGATTCGCCACCATGGCAAAAATCAGCCGTTCCAACGGAATCTGATGATGTCGGGAGGCAAACAAGGAGTGGAGAATCTCTCCCAATCCCAGTTGTCTCCAGAGCTGATCCAAAAGCCAAGCGCCACCAAGGCGTTTGCTTGATTGAAACTGAAAGTCATCCGACACTTCTCCTGTCAACGTCTCGATTTCCCAAGCCTGCTCAGGAGAAAGGAATCGCGAAATGCTTTTGGCCAGACGCTCCAAGACAGCGCGATCCACCTCGTCTTCGCGCCCAAACGAATAAATCACCTTCGCTTTCGCATATTTGGCCTTCGGATCCCATTCGTTGTGAGCAAGCTGGAGATACGCCACGGTCGTTCCATCTTTGTTTTTGCGTGTTACTCGCCGTATGTACATGCCTATATTATAACCGATATTCAGCTGTTTTAAAAGTTAAAATAAACAAGTCGTGTGCCTATGAAATTCAGTGTTTTTTTCTAGGATCCGCATCGCGAAATCTTTGATATAACAGCATTTTGGCCATTTTCATTTGCCTAAAATGGCCTCAAAACTGTCGAACTCGGGTGGAAAGAACGGTTCCTCACGAAAGAAACCAACATAAGGAATACCATTCGTGAACATAAGGTCGAAATCCTGCATGAATGAAAAAATGGAGAGCTGGGGAAAGCTCTCCGTTTTTCGCTTGTGTGTTCCATCCAAGTCAATACGACGAAATCCCTGCCTTGGCATAAAGGCTCAACAAACATCAACTCGCTTAATCGGGAAAACCTCGAGCAACTAGGAAATCGGCCCCAAACGGCTTTTATTCAGGCACATACATTTTCTGCAGCGGAAGCAGCGCTCTCGCATCGCTAGGCATGTTCTCATACCAATGGACAATCAAGTTGACCAGCTCTTCCAAATCAATCAGTTTCACGGAATTATGTTTGGCGACTGCCTCTGCGTGGGACGTAAAACCGCCTGTGGAGACGAACAGGCAATTGGCATCAATCGGGTTGGCTCCGAGAAGCTGCTGGATTTCCGGGGCCGAGGCGGCGCTTTTGCGATGCTTCACTTGCACCTTGATTACAGGTTTTTCAAAGCCAAACGCGTCCTTATAGGCGAGCACATCCACACCGCCGTCAGGGCCTTTCGGACTCACTTGCACATTGTACCCCATTGCTTGAAGCAAGCCCGCCACTAAATCTTGCATTTGCCACGGATCAAGCTTGTCCACTTTGTCTTGGATCATCATCAACGCTTTTCCAACAAGGTCTTCAACGATTTCTTCCGTTTCCCCCTCTTCATGTTGAGGTTTTGAGAATGGTTCACTGTGTAAACGCTGCTCGATTTCATCGCCCCATTCGTCCACTCGAAACACCGTCAGCGTCGAACCTAAACTGTTCTTCGCTCCGTCTGACAGCGAATCCCTTGGAACTGTCGCATTTTCCCATTTTACCCGGATGATGTTCGGATAATAGGGATGCCCGATGGAGGGATCGTAACGATGCTCTTCTGTCACGGTTCCAACAATGTACTCCCTTTTCTCTTTTGAATATGTGATCACTCGATCGCCCTTTTTGATTTCATGGGCAAACCGCCATACTTGATTCACCCAACTCGTTCTCGATTTTGGTTTTGACTCGGCAAACACTTCATCCGCCTTTCGCTGCAGCTGTTCTTTCGACCGAAAGCGCTTCGGATCGCCCAATCTTGCCCAACCGATCGATGCGATGCCCTTTTCCAGCCAAAGCGGAATCAGTTCATTGCGATCGCCCGCGCGGATCATCCACCATTTTGACATCCAGGTTCCTCCTTTTGGCAAAAAGAAATCGCTCCGACTGTGAAGCAGTCATTCTCCTAAAAACAGGAGCTGAAACAATGAGTCAGCTCCCCGCGACAATACGTTTAAGATGGGCCAAAACGAACAAACCGTATAGCATAAGCCCATCCATCGGTGCTCTCCACCTAATTACAAACTGTTTAGTCGATTTCGTTCAATTTTGATCGTATGATCTTTTCCATCCAATACATCGGCGCGCTTGCTGCCGTAGAGGCGAAGCTTGGGAGAGCCTTTCACCGCTTTTATGGAAAGCCGCGGAGTTCCCCGAACTTGTTGTCTTTGCAGGTCGACACACTCGAGAAACTCATTCCAACGGACGATGGCAATCACTTGATTGGAGTCACTCGGCTGTTTCTGTGCGCAGACAAATGCAAACATGATTTCTTTTTCCTTGCTGTGTTCGAGATCAATCTTGTTAATTTCTGCAATCTCATGATCACTGAATACAAACGACCAAGTGAAATCTTTGGAGCCGGATGGATTCGTGTTGTATTTCGTGTACATAATATAGCTCGCTTTATTCGTCGTGACTTCATAAATTTGTCGGTTGTCATTTTCCTTTTCAAACAGCGCCGGCGCCAACCCGCCGTTGACCAGAGCGGAAAGAAGTGCTCCATAGTAATAATCCGCTTTACGAATCGTTGCCATCCCGTGACCCCTCCCTTTGTCATAGATAAAAAGATTCAGTTGATTTGATTGTATCAACTTTTGTAAAACGTTGCCGTCGAACTTTGTCGACCGATCAAAAATACAAAAAGAGCGGTGCGGTGCCGCTCCCTTTTCTATACCGATGGCGAAGCGATGAGAACACATAACGCTTCCGCTTTGAAGTTCATTTTTTATCAATTCCTATTTCTTCGCGCACAATACACTAACGCCCTGTTGCTACTCGGGAATGTGCTCTTGGATGTCTCAAAGATGTTGCATTCAACCGGGTCGATTAGTAATGTGATGCTGAGACAAAACAGAAGCCCAATCGGCCTCTGCTTTGTCCCCACCTTTAACGGCTTAAGACTTGCAGCATAAACCGCTCGACATCATTCTCCGGCCCAATGAATTCCACGTCTGTTCCGATGGCTTGGAAGTGTTTGCGGGCGAAGGCTGTTTCATCTCATTCACAACGGCTAACCGCCAAGACTGGAATTCGTTGCTCAGTATACTCAAATTTCATTTAAAAAAATATTGGAACGAAGTATTCGCACTTAAGTGCTGCCCACGGCTGTGTGCACATGCGGCGAAACGAGCCTCCTACCCCCTGCCCCAGAGTGTACTTTTCACTGACCTTCTAGCGATCACAAATATATAAAAACAGTTGTCCCAATTCCCCTTCCTCTAACTTTCGGATTAGGCTGCCCAACTCCCTATAGAATGAAGGATAAATGCTGCTAATGCTTTCTATTTCGTATTGCAACGCTTCTTCAGATGATGCCGATTGTATCCCCGTTAGTAATTGCCTTTGCTTCTCGACAGGGTACCCTTTTTCGTTCATGAATATTAGTACATTCTTGATTTGTTGAATAAATAACGGCGAGCTCTCCGCCCATTCATCGATTCGTTTCCGCCAATCCCCATTTTGTATGCTAGAGTTTTCAGATGAATTCTTTTCAAACAGCTGTTTTAAGGCATAATATAACTCCTTCACTTCCGCTTCTGAAAGGGTAACTCCCTTGCCCATTTTCGCATGTGAGGCATCCCAATCCCGTATATCATATTTCGGAGGATATCCGTTCCAGCTCACAAGATTTAGTTCCTTATTCCATCCTTTGGGCGAACTAGACAACGTCGCAATTCGTTTTTTGATTTCAAACTGAATCGTTGCCAAACAAACCACTCCCTTACTTGGAATATATACTTGAATCAAAGCCAAAGGCATCGTAATCTTCTTTATAGAAATTTCTTACAAAAGGACAAATACTTCTAAAGTTGCGGCCAGTATACATCAACTGCACTTCTTTTTTCGCCCTAGTAATTGCAACATAAAGAACTTTCTTTTCATCATTGAGTATAGCTTCAAAATCCGCCTTGTAGCCGTCACTATTTTTATTGTCGCCGGCTCGTTTATCCAACTCTTCAATCCTCTTTTTATTCGGATAATGATCACGGTCAAAATGAATCAAAAATACATAATCAAACTCAAGTCCTTTGACGCTATATGCATCCGTAAAGAAGATCGGCTTTTTTTGTTTGTTCAAATCAAATCTTCTTCCGTATTGGGATGTGGTGATGACATCAAAGTGTTTCTTTAATTCCATAAGAACCGGACATTGACTAATCGCATATTTATCTCCATCATGACGGTGGATAACAGCAATTGTCGCATCCGGGTCGTTTTTCTGAATCACTTTTACTTGGTTTACTAGATGACAACTCAGTTCTTTCGAGCCCGAGAAAAAGTAGATCGACGGTTTTTTTCCTTCTCTCACAAAACGTTGATCATCCAAACGGTCGTTTTCTGCATCAATGAACTCCAAACTGCCTGCCAGTTTCATGATTTGTTTTGTTGATCGGTAGTTTGTTCGCAAGTTTCTCGTTTTTCTCCCCTCGATGTGCAACCCTAAATCCCGATAAGAGAACGGGCTTCGTTTGTAAATACGTTGCTTCGGGTCGCCGGAGACAACAATTGATTTTTTGGTTAATCTGACCAGCGCTTTTAATTGCATCGCTTGCAGATCCTGAACTTCATCAACAAAAATATAGTCGTACTTCAATGAATCCGGAATATCCTCAAAATGTTTCAACAGCAACAAAGCATAATCTTCTAAATCTAAATGATCGTGGAACTGTTTTTTTAACATTTTTTCATATTCCTTATACAAATAGAAAACCGTTCGGCGCTGCTCTTTGGTTAATCGCGGGATGTTTCCCCTTCCCGCCCGTTCACAATCATAATACAATTCTTCTGTGACAAAACCGTTCGCTTTCATCCAAAGAATTTCATCCATTAAAAATGTACCTGCATGCGTTTTGTAAAGTTTTTGTTCCAGCGGCAGCTTTTTATATTTTTCGCTTTCCATAAACGTATCTACAAGCGCTATCGTACGGCGCGTAATGGCGTCCTCATAGCGCCGCAAGTTTTCAAGGTTGATCCGCAAAAATTCTGCGTTTGGAAAACCAATTTCCCTTAAAATCCTTGCCGCCATATAGTGAAAAGTTTCCATATGCAAGGTATGTTTATCCTTGATCTCGTGAAACTTGCTCGACTGCTCGATTCGTTTTCTTGCATCTTCAATAAGCGTCGTATTAAATGAACAATATAAAATGCGCTTCGGTTCATTTTCCTGTTCCATGACTTTTAGCAACTTATAAATTAATGTCAGGCTTTTGCCGGTGCCCGCCGAACCGTTGATCAACATTTGATCTTCATCTTGCTGGACAACGGAAATTTGTTCAGGGCTTAGCGTAATATTAGGCAACAGGCCATGGGCATCAAAATAATTTTGCCAAGCTCGCGCCGATCGTCTGGCAAAGTCTAGACGTTTCTTACGGAGATCAGTTGTCGTTTGCATCGATGACATACTCACCGTCCTTACAAACGTGCAGGAATGGACACATGCGGCAATGTTGTCCGCTTCTTGCTTCGATTTCCTTTGTTTGAACACTTGCAAGAAATTCCTTTATATGCTCGTCAATTCGGAAGGTGTCATGGTCATATTGATATTTCGCTTTCCAATTTTTTGTGACCATATATCTGCTTCCCAAGCGTTGAAGCCGTTTCATCGCCTTTGGATAATAAATATTTTGATATGATTTATACGTTCTTAGGCTGGAGGCATAGGTTGTATCCAACAAGTTTTGCTTGTGCGCGTTTGTCCATTGCGGAAATAAAGGGAATATGGTCTCCCGCACCAGCGCTTCTCCATCCCCTTGTTCAGCAAGAAGTTTGCCGATGATCGCAAAAGCTTGCTGCTGATGGAAATCGTTTTCATAAATCGGATGATGTTCAACAAACGCATTGAAAAAGAATTTTCGCTGGCAAAAATCGCTGTCCAGCCATAGCAAATCGGGAATAGCCTGTAACGGTTCTTTCGGTATCTCCTCTTTGACAACGGTCTCTTCTTCCCATTTCCACTCTTCGGGTTGCTCCTCTGCAACTTCTTCCGTTTGTCCATACAATTCCTGTAAGATAGCGAAATAAATGCTTGGTCCGTCATGCTCGTACAAATCTTTAATATAACTAAAAGTAATTTGTCCCTTGCCATACGCCAAAAGATGATAAATGGAATATAGCGCAGTATCTCTCGTAACATCCCGTGAGTAATAATCAACTACAAGCGCATTCATCCGCATGATTCGATTCGCAGCAACAAATGAACGGCGAATACATTCTTTCAACCAACTATGCATCAACAAGTGTGGCATTTCAGACTGTTTCCAAGGAAACGTTTGCAACGATAAGCCTGTTACGTGAATGTTATGTGCAATCAACGTTTTTCCAACCAACTGGTCAATGTTTACAATTTGTGGACTGTCTTGATCATCGTCTTCCTCATCTTCCTCTGTACCTAAGTGCAATGTAAGAAACTGGTATAACTCTTCCATCGTAAACTCCCAGTCGGCAGGAATCGAAACGGAAAATAACTTTTCCATCTTTTGTTTAGCACTAGACTCCCATTGGCCGCTTACAGCCACATAGATGTCGTTCAGTTCTTCAATATACACCCTGACATTTCTCTTTTCCCTTTCCCCCAATAGCAGACGGTTCACTTTTCGAGCTAAATCTTTCGTGCATTCGACCAACTGCTTGACAGTAATTTCGTATCTAGACTGATGCACATACGGAAAACAGCGAAACGGGTTGCTTAAATAACGCTTCAGTCGGTGACGCCCCGCCTGCTCCTTCGCAGTTTCATCAAATACGCGGCTGACTTCCTGAAGATCAATAAGCGCTTGCAGGCGTTCCATGATCTCTTGAAAACTTTTCACGCCGTCCATATAACTGCGCAAATCAATCAGCAACGTCAATGCTTGCGTACCGTTTACATGTCCGGACTGCACCCACCCTGACGTCATCATATTGACGTAATCGTCATAACTTAAGAAAATGCCATCGTTTGTTTTTCTACAGTTTTGTAAGGACAAGAAAAATTGTCCATAGCGGCTGGCGTAAAAATGATCGTTTCTAGTACAATTTGTGTATATGTTTAAATCTTTTTCATATTTAGCGACTACTTCATTATAGTTTTTTACAATCGGATGTTTTTGCAAATACTCTTTAAATTCCGTCGGATGATCAAAAATGAAAAAGCGAACGTGACGCAATGGATCTTCCTGATCTAGAAAACGATCGTCCAAATATCGGGCAAATTTGGCGCCTCGGCGCGGCTGAGAACTCTCGACACATTCCCAACGACTGTACTTGCTCCCGCTCACCCGTTCATAAATTTCACGCCATGTTTGATAAACAATTGGAGCATGTGGATTAAATGGAATATAAAATATGACATGCAACCCTATTTGTTGCAATTGATAAAACAACATCATCCGTACAGCATCAATGTAATCGAAATGGTGAACACACACGGTATGAATGTCAGTATCGATATTCAATTTCTCCGCGATTTTTTTCTTGGTCAGATGGGCTCGCTCTTGCCGATAGCTGACGACGATAGGGTCATTTCTGAGTTGTTCGAACATGCCAATCAGAAATTTTTGTTCTTCCTTCAGCTGCATGCTCGGAAAGTCAAACAACCGCGTCATCCCCATTTCGATTAAAAAACGGAGAGACAAATAAAAATCGCGAACCTTCTTCTCCAAATAGTTCATCGATTCTTCCGAAGCATGTTGATGAATGTATTGGCGTATCATCGACCGCAAATAGATTTCAGTATGCGGATGATTCCAATTAGGAAACAGCTTCCTTACAAACGAATGATATGCCAGTACTTGGCTTTTCGATGCCCCGGTGACACTTCGCAAATACTGTGCCAAAGCAGTACTTTGCGTAAGATGGATTTCACCTTCGCGGATTCTGAACCGTTCGTAAAAATGTGTTGTGTGCTGGTAGTACTTGACTTTAAACAACCAACATCTCCCCGCTTTCTAACAAGTCGCTCCAACATTGCGCCTGATATGGATTCATTTGGGAAGAGCTGTTTACATAAACGGCCTTTCTCGCCCGCGTCAACGCTACGTACAGCAGTCGAGCTTCTTCGCCGATCAATTCTTTCTTTTCTGATCTGGCGTATTCATTGTAATAATTATTTTCAAACTCCATATCATCCCAATGAATGCTGTATCCGAGTTTCCACTGCGCTCGGTCGGAAATTAACATCACATCCGTTTTCCCTTGCTTCATAAACGGATGGCGCGTCAATGGCATGAGCACATAGTCAAACTCCAATCCTTTTGCCTTGTGGACGGTCATCACTTTGATCCGGTGATTGACACCACTCGTTATTTTCAGCTCATTCTCCAAAGTATCTGTTGCCATTTTGATTGCTAAAAATTTCTCCAGATCATAGAAAGATGCGCGAAAATCGCCAAATTCCTTTTTGATGAAAAAAATAAGGCGGTCCAAGTTCATTTTGTATTCCTTCATTTTCGCAATGGCTTCTTTCCGATGCATCTCCACATCTCCATCAGGAAACCGGGACCTCAACTGGTTGTAGTAGCGAAGCCGAAAGACTTCATGCGGCCGAACTTCATCAATGATGTTTTGCAACACAGCAAGGGCGGATGACGTGTTCCATTGGCATTCCCACCGTTTCATATTGTCAAATGTCTGCAATAGATCAAGAATAAAAGGCATTTCCGGCGTATAAGCCGATAACACTTTAGCGATAGTCAGTTCATTCTCTCCGTAAGAGCTTTGGTGAAAGAGATACCGATCTTTCGGAACATACGGGTGGGTAAACCTCCGGATCAACAGGTAAAATTCCCTTACTGGCAATGAGCGATAAAAAGTTCCTGACACAGCCGCTTCACAAAAGAACCCCATATTCTCAATTCTGTTCACCATTTCCAGCACTTCACGGTTTGAGCGGACTAAGACGACAACACCCTCGCGATACAAACGGCGAAGCAAATATTTTAAAGTAACATCATCTATATCTAACGCAACTAATCCTTCTTCACAGCTTTCCTCTTGCGCCGGAATCAGCTTGTCCGTATCGTCAAAAGGAAACTTTTCAACGACTTTTGTCCATTTCTGAAATAAGGCATTCAATTGTGTTAATAATGTCGGTGATGATCGGTAATTCTTTTGCAACGAATACTCTTTATACACTTGATCGGCTGTTTCCAGCTGTTGTTGCAATTGAAGAAACGCCGTATAGTCCGCGCCTCGGAACCGATAAATGCTTTGCTTCACATCCCCAACTGCGAACAACTGACAACCATACTTCTCTACCAACCAGCTAATGAAAGCCGTCTGTGATTCATCCGTATCCTGGAATTCATCGACAAACAAATAACGGATCGACAGCTCGAGCTGATCGGAAGGAAGATTCTTGAGTGATGCTAGATGGCTGATTAAATCACTAATTTCCAACGTTTCCTCTGTCTTTTTCTGCTCATCAAGCTCCCGAATAACATGTTTGATGACATAATCGGCGAACTCATGAAATCCATGGCTGTCTGTCCCGAAATTGAGCTGCCCAATCGCTTCAACAGAAAGCGATTTGTTATGCAGCTGCTCGATCATGGCGATAAGAGAACGAATGATTTGATAGTGAGGAATGTGTCGAAAACGTTCGTATATCCCCGGGCATTCAACTGAGAACTGGTCAATATACTTTTCGATCAGCCGTCTCCGCTCATGCTTGTAACTCCTCACTTCCATCGACCGCGAAAACCCTAACGTTTGCCCTTCTGTAACGAGAAACTCCCTAGCAAACGAGTGAATGGTGCCGATAAACATCCGTCCTGCTTCTTCCATCCACTCTAAATATTTTTTATCCTTCGTCAAATCGTAATAGTTTTTTAGCTTTTCTAATAACTTTGAGCGCATATTGGCAGCAGCTTCGTTCGTGAACGTGATCATGACAACCGAACGCAAATCGAGATCCCCTTGCATATGCTTGAGAAACATGATCCGGTTGATCATCGTCGTCGTTTTTCCCGTGCCTGCTCCTGCCTTCACAATATAATGTCCGCGGTCATAGGCATGTTCGAGTTCATACTGCCCTTTATTAAAAGCGCTGTTTTGATCCACATAATCCAATAATCGAGAGTCATTGACTTTGCCATCTTCAATCACTGTCCATGCTTGTTCCCATTCTGGTGCATAGCGAACAACGGAAACCTGGAGCAATTCTTTCTTATATGCTTCACGCAAAATCGGATCCTCTAATAATTCTTGCGGATCATCAAACGCAAGCAAATACACCTTGCGGCCGCTTTGGATATATTGCCGAAGTTCACTTGCTCGTATTTGCCGAATATCAGATGAAAATAGCAGGACAGAATATTTGGCCTCATTCATTGGTATACACTCCTAATATTTATAGACAGTAACTTACATCCCTATTTTATACTAAAATAGCGGTTTAGTTACAGAATTTATACGCTAGTGCACCTGTTCTGAACAATGGCCAGGTGAATCAATCGCCCCTCAGTTCCCCCGACACATAAGAAAACGAGAGGCGACTAAAACAAATAAAAATTTTCCCGACAGAACTGGCTTTCAAAAGCTCGATGCTAGAACGAAAAAGGTTGTAAAAAATCGTAATGCTTGCTTATAGTGAAATCTACACCTGTTACTAGCCGACTGCATAACTTTTAGACCCCATTCATCAAATAGACCATTTATTGCATGATCACGCATTCATCGGCCAGTTTTTATATTGTCGTTCTGCTTGCTCCATGAACTTATTTGTTAAGAACTGCAATTGTTGTCCCGTAATTTTCTCTTTCATGAGCACTTGCTTGACAGCTAATTTCACTTTGGCATAGACATCGCGGCGGTGAGGACTCGTCCAGTCTACAGCTAATTGTTTCTTTAATGCGTTAACCACCTTATGGATTAAACTAGCAAGAAACTCGTTTGAGAACGCTTCCTGCTCCATAGCAGTGATTGCTTTGTAAAATTCAATTTCTTCCTCTGACAATCCCAAGTCGTGCCGCTTGCGCATTTCTTCTTCCATTTCTTTGCGCATCTTAATCATAACCGTGACCACATCGGCAGCCTGGATCACACGATTATGGTAATCTCTTAACGTCTTCTCAAGAAGTTCACTTAACGCCTTTGATTGTGAGCTTCCTTGGCTAAATGTCACTTTAATTTGATCCTCCAAAAGCTTTTTCAGCAACTTTAAACGCAAGTCTACATGTTCTTTTTTCGTTAAATCTGCCAAGAACGCATCGTCCAATATGCTGATATCCGGGCGTTCAATCCCTGCTATTTGGAAAATGTCAACGGTTTCTTTTGCTAACAGACTGTTATCAATAAGTTCTGATAATCGCTCTTCTAATGTTTTATTTTCACTCGTTTTTTCAATTGGTGGCCGCAAATGTTTGCGAAGTTGTGCTTTCATCATGAAATAAAGCATGACCTCATCCGCCAGTTCAAGCACTTCCGGCTGATGTTTCACCAGCTGATACGATTTTTCCAGTTTGGTAGCTGCTTGGATATATTCCTCGGGATCTCGGTTTAAAAGAATGTTAACAAGATCTGCAATGAAGTCTTCGCGCTCTATCTTTGGTTTTGCCCGCCAGTTTTGAACATCAATCTTGCTTGGAATAAATCCCCTTACTGTCTCCAGATGATTCATAAAGATGTTAACGGCCTCTGAAATATCATAAGTAGGACTTCCCGTTCCGCCGCTTTGCGTATATTTATGAGTTGCTTCTTTCAGAGAGGTGGCAATGCCAATGTAATCAACGACGACACCGCCTTCTTTCCCCGGAAACACGCGGTTTACACGGGCAATGGCTTGCATCAGGTTATGTCCCTTCATCGGCTTATCAACATAAAGATAAGAAAGCGGTTTGGCGTCCATTCCTGTCAGCCACATATCGACGACAATGACAAATTTCAAAGGGTCTTCTGGGTCACGAAGTTTGGCTTTCACTTCTTCTTGCTCTTTTTTCGACTTAATATGCGCATATTTGCTTCCCGGCTGAACCTCTCGCCACTCTTTAGGATCCTTTGATACATCTCCTGTCATAATCACTTCAACAGGAGGACATTCCGGAATCTCTCTTAGATAATTATACAAATCAACCGCAATTCGCCGGCTCATGCAGACAATCATCGCTTTTTGAAATGGATTGGCGACTTGGTTAAAATGTGATACGATATCTTTGGCTAAACGACGGAGCCGTTTTGGAGTACCGACGACTTTTTCCAGAGCGGCCCATTTTCTTTTATAGTTCTCTGACTCTTCATCGTCTCCCCCTGCTTCTTCGATAATTTTTCTGTATTTTTCATCAATGTCCTCAGTAGATAAATCAAGCGGAATTAGGCGGCTCTCATAGTAAATAGGCAATGTCGCTTTGTCTTCGACCGCCTGAGCCATATCGTAGCGGTGGATAATATGTCCGAAAATTTCTTCTGTACTGTAGATGAGCATTTTTCATTACAATAATTTCCATGGTTAGAGAGACAAACAGGGTACCCCTTACGCGATACGG
>NZ_JBEPJY010000020.1:0-34124 GCF_040327975.1 Geobacillus sp. G4 | reverse complement strand
TGGCCATTTGTAGTGTATCCAAACTGATCACAGGATATACAGAGTTGACCGGGTTTTATGGATTTTCACAGAAAAAAGCAGCTTCTCCGCTTCAACGCGGAAAGCCGCCTGTTTGCAAAACCGCACTGTCATTTTGCCGCTTTTTCTTGCACTGAGCTGGCGACCATCACCATTTCTTCCGGCGTCAAATCGTCCGAGGCGAGCGTAAACTCCGCCCCATTGTACCACCATGTCAACGTTCGGTCGGTGAGGGCGCCAATGGTGAATCCTAAATCAACCGGGTCGCCGTTGACAAGAACTGGCATGCTTGTCGCCGGAAGCACATCCGCTTTTTCTTGCACGAGCGTAAACGATTTTTTGCCGCCGAATGTCATAATGACGCGCGTGCCGTTTTCACCTTTCACTTCTTTTTCCTCGAGCGCTTGAACCCCTTTCGGAAGCTGACTCGGGTACATGACGGCCATCACTTGCTCTTTTCCTTCGGCCATCGTTGGCACCTCAAGACGGGCGCCAGTCATGTTTTTCTTTGTATCAAACGCGTCATCATCAAACTTTTTGTTAAACTCGACGTTGGAAAACTCGACCGTCAACAGCGCTTTCCGGTCCGTATCCATCACTTTGACCGAGACGGGCGCCAAATCTTTTTTGCGCAGTGTAATCTCTTGGGTTGGAATGACTTCGCTGTTCGGGTAGTTCGTTTTCGTCTCAAACACATAGTAATCGTCCGTCGCCTTAAACTTCGCCTTCGAATCGCTCAAAATGTCTTTGACGAGCGATTCGTACAAATACGCTTGGCTGCTGTTTTTCGGCCAATCGCTCACAAACTTGAAGGTTTTGTTGAGCGCCGGCGTGAAGACGAACACCCCTTCGTCATTGCGCAAAATCATTTGGCTTTGTCCTTTGTCGGCGTTTTTCAAGCTGACGCGGTAGTAGGACGGCTGCTTGTGCCACACTTCAACATGATACACTTGCGGCTTCTCACCGGTGCGGAACGTCATTTTCGCCTCAGCCTGATAACCCGTCATCTCATCGACCTTTTCATCAAGCGCCTTCAGCACCTCTTCCTGCGATTTCGACCCGCAGCCAGCCAAAGCAAACAGAAAAATGATGCCGACCAACGCCATCAGCACGTTTCTGCCCATCGCTTCAACCCCTTTGCCTCATATATCGATTTCTACCCATGCACTACAATATATGAGACAACTTTCGGGAATATGCAGACTAGCCATGGCAAGCATCAGCCGGCGTCATCGGTCCAAGGCGCTCAATGACGACTTGGGCGACGGCGTAATCGCGGCTATGGGAAATGGACAGATGAACCGTCTCGCCATCGCGGCGGGCAGCAATGCTCGGCTTTCCGTGCTCATCGGAAACGATCTCGATGTCTTGAAACGATAGATGCCGCCCGATCCCCGTTCCGAGCGCTTTGGCGTACGCTTCTTTAGCCGCAAATCGCCCGGCGAGAAACTCTGCCTGTCTTGCGGGCGGCAACTCGCCAAACTGCGCTTTTTCACGCGGCGTCAAAATTCGCTCTGGAAATTTGCGGCTCCGCTCAAGAAGGGAGCGGATCCGTTCCAACTCTACAATATCAATGCCAATGCCGACGATCACTGCTTCCTCACCTATCCTATCCGCCCTGATGGTCGGACAAATTTTTTATGAGAGACCCGCATAAGATGGCTTATAAAAAACGCCCCATTTCCGCGAAGAAGGGAGACCAACCCGTGTTTCAACATGCAAGCGATGTCCGCTCATTTGTCCGCCTTTATCCCGTCGTTGCCGCCTTATTATTGGTCCATATCGCCGCATGGCTGTTGTTTTCTCTTCCCTTGACAGCGCTTGAACCCATTTGGCAATACGCCGTCGGGACGAACGGCGCGATCCGCCATGGAGAGTGCTGGCGGCTTGTCAGCCCAATCGTGCTGCATCGCGATTTCCACCATATGGCCGCCAACAGTTTGTCCTTATGGCTGTTTGGCCCCTGGCTGGAGCGCGCACTTGGGAAAAGAAAGTTTTTGTTTCTGTATATCGGAGGCGGAATCGGCGCCAATGTCGCCACTTTATTCCTTCTGCCGCCGCTGTACACCCATGTCGGGGCGTCGGGCGCCATTTTCGCCTTGTTTGGCATGTACAGCTACCTCGCCCTATTCCGCCGCGACTTAGTCGCCCCCCGCCACGCCCAGCTGCTGCTTTCGGTCATGGCGGTTCATTTGCTGATTGGCATCATGACACCACATGGGAATTTATTGGCCCATCTATTTGGCTTCGCCGTCGGCGGCCTGCTTGCCCCCTTTTTGTCCATCCGCCCCAAGCGGCCGTCGTTTTACATGCCTCGGCTATGAAAAAACGGCGCTTAATGCGCCGTAATCCGCCGTTTCTTCGTCCGGCTGCGGGCTGAGCCGTCCGGGCGGCCGCCCCGTTTTTTCTCCCGCTTGACCGCTAAAGGCGGCTCTTCCGTCAATTGCACCGGCGTCGTATCCGGCTCGCGCGTCAACATTTTCAAGCAGGCAGCGACAATCGTTACCGAATCGTGCTCTTCAAGCAATTCTTCCGCTGCCCGTTTGTAAAATGACAGGTTTTCGGTCTCCACGACGTTGAGAAGCTTTTCGATAGCGATACGCTGTTGGCCTTCGAGCGCCTCATCAAGTGTCGGCGGCTTCATCCGCTCCATTTTCCGCTTCGTCGTCCGCTCAATATGGTGAAGCTGGCCGATCTCCCTTGGAGTGACAAACGTCATCGCCACCCCTGTCTTGCCGGCGCGCCCGGTGCGCCCAATCCGGTGGACATAGCTTTCCGGGTCTTGCGGAATATCAAAGTTGTACACGTGCGTTACGCCGGAAATATCCAAGCCGCGCGCCGCAACATCCGTCGCCACTAAAATTTCAATCGCACCTTCCTTAAACTTGCGCAGCACCGACAGCCGTTTCGCTTGGCTTAAATCGCCATGAATGCCTTCCGCTGCATAGCCTCGCAAGTTGAGCGCCTCTGCCAGCTCATCGACACGACGCTTCGTGCGGCCGAACACGATCGCGAGCTCCGGCGCCTGAATATCAAGAAGCCGCGTCAAAATGTCAAATTTCTTTTTCTCGTGCACTTCTAAGTAGTACTGTTGAATGTTCGGCACGGTCATTTCCTTTGCCTTCACTTTGACAAGTTCCGGCTCGTTCATGAAGCGCTCGGCAATGCGGCGAATCGGATCCGGCATCGTCGCCGAGAACAGCAACGTCTGCCGCTCGGCCGGCACATGGCTTAAAATCGCCTCAATATCTTCGATAAAGCCCATATTGAGCATTTCATCCGCCTCATCGAGAACGACCGTATGCACATGCTCAAGGCGGAGCGTCCCACGGTTGATATGGTCGATAATACGGCCCGGCGTGCCGACGATCACATGAGGATGCTTTTTCAAAGCGCGGATTTGCCGGTCGATATCTTGACCGCCGTAAATCGGCAAGACGCGCACGCGCTTGACGGCGCCGATTTTGTACAGCTCTTCTGATACTTGGATGGCGAGCTCACGCGTCGGCGCGACAACGAGCGCTTGAACAGCGCTGTTTTTCACATTCACTTTCTCAACGATCGGAATGCCAAACGCCGCCGTTTTCCCCGTTCCGGTTTGCGCTTGACCGATTACGTCTTTATTTTGCAGACTGAGCGGAATCGTCTTCGCTTGAATCGGAGTCGTCTCTTCAAACCCCATCCGCTCGATCGCTTTCATCACTTCTTGGCTTAATCCTAATTCTTGAAATGTCGTCAATGTTATCCAAACTCCTTATAAAAAATCGTCCCTTTATCCGAGAGAAAGGTTTGACAGTTATCATACCATGTTATGCGGTGATTTGCAATGATGGGCATGGGCAGCGCGCAAAAATGTTTCCACCTCAGCAAACAGAACGTGCCGGCCGATGCTATGACAAACATGATGGAACGAATTGGGCAAAAGCAACAGCTTTTTTTCTGAAGACCCCATGCGTTCATATAAATAGCAGGCGCTTTTTAACGGCACGATCCCATCTTTTTCCCCCTGGACAATGAGCACAGGCGCCGCAACATGCGGGAGGCGGGGCCGCACATGGCGGACGAGCTTGCGAAACTCTCTGACAGCGGAAAACGGCGTCGCCGCCATTTTGCTTCGGTAGCGGAGAAACAGCGGGTGCTCCCGCGCTCCGCGCCAGCCGTTGGCAAACATTTCACGGATGTCGCGCCATAATTGCCTTGGGTTCACATATTGAACGCTCTCCCACCTACGCTTGCGCTTCGAGGTGGGAGATTCTTGGGAACCCCCGCCCTACGGCAGGCTGTTCACCAAGCCATCCCCGTGCGTCCCACGGTTCAGCTGTCTTACGAAGACAGCAAACGAAGCCCTTCCTGCAAAATATTTCGGGCGGCGTTCTCGTCCCGATCATGTTCGGCTCCGCAGGTGGGGCACACCCACTCGCGGATGCCGAGCGATTTCACCTCAACATGCCGGCCCCGCAGCACGAGCACAATTGGCTCGATGGAAACGTGCGGCCGACACGAACCAACGTCCGCCCGTACCATTTCGCTTTATACTCGAGCATCCGGAGCAAGCGTCCCCACGCGGAATCCGAAATGCGTTTGGCCAACTTGCGATTCTTCTGCATGTTCTGCACACGCAAGTCCTCCACGCACACCACTTGGTTTTCGCGGATGAGGCGGGTGGACAGTTTGTGCAGGAAATCGTTCCGGCAGTTGGCGATTTTCTCATGAAGCTTGGCGACTTTCAAGCGGGCTTTGCGCCAGTTCGAACCGCCCGGCTTCCGGCGAGCCATCACCCGCTGCCAGTACGCCAGCTTTTCTTCGTATCGGCGCCAATACTGAGGGTGTTCGACCTTCTCTCCAGTGGAAAGAACCACCATATGTTTCAACCCCAAATCGACGCCCACTTGCTTGTCCGTTGGGGGCAATGGGGGATCTCCGTTTCCACCAAGATGGAGACGAAATACTTCCCTGTTGGATTTCGGCGAATGGTAGCCGAAAGAATGCGGCCTTCCACCTCACGGCTTTTGGCAAACGCCACCCATCCGAGCTTGGGGAGTTTCAACCGATGGCCATCCACTTCGATCGATGGGCGCCCCTTCTTTGGGCAGTTGCACTGGGCGGTGTACGACTGGTTCGGGTGTTTTTGCTTTTAAAGCGGGGAGCATTCGCCGTTCCATCGAAGAATCGGCCAAACGCCTCGGCCAACTGTTGCAATGCATTTTGCAAGGCGGTCGAATCGGGCGCTTTCAGCCACGGGAGCGTTTGCTTCAACGCAGTCAACCGCTTGGAGCACTCGTTATAGCTAAGCCCCACCCCTGTTGTTTCATACGCCTGATTCCATTCGGACAAAAAGTGATTGTACACAAACCGGCAGCACCCGATCGTTTGGTGGATGAGCTCCGCTTGTGTTCGGGTGGGATACAACCGAAAGCGGTAGGCTTTGTGCATGACCTTCCCTCCTCATTACAGAACATTTGTTCTATCCTCTATTTTACACCTTTTGTTCGTTGAAGGCAAGAGAGAGTGATGGCGAATGCCGATTCATCCCCCACTTCCGCTCACGCGTAGAAGTGGGGGTCTTCTCGGTTGGGAATGATAAAACGCCGCACTCAACAACACAAGCTTGGCGACCGGGTATTTTTCCGCCAAGTAGACGGCGATCACTCCACCCATTGAAAACCCAATGACATACACCACACTGCAACGGTGATGGAGCGCTAAAAACGCTTGTTCCGCCGCCGCGATCCATTGGTCGTATGTAATTCCTTTCAACCGCAGTTCGCTTCCGTGGCCCGGCAAGGTCGGCGTTTCGATCATCCAATCGGTCCGCTCCCGCAAATAATCGGCCAGCGGCGCCACTTCTTCTGGACTTCCCGTAAACCCGTGAATACATAAACAGCCGATCATCATTTCCACCCCCGCCCGAATGAAAAGCGGCGCCTGTGACGCCGCTTTTAGTTTCTCTCGGGTTGCTTGATGTTACACCCAATATCGAAGCAACTCTTCCAATTTCATGCCGCGCGATGCTTTCAATAAAACAATGTCATCCGAAGTCGCGACGGAACGCACGGCCTCGGCCAACGCTGCTTTATCGTCGAACTCCCTCACCCGCCCATCATCAAAAAATGGGGCAGCCGCCGCGGCGATATGGTGCGCCAGCTGCCCGTAAGTGAACACATAGTCCACCATTCCCGGCCGCAACACCTCCCCGATCTCTCGATGAAACGCCACTTCTTCGTCACCAAGCTCCAACATATCGCCCAATACGGCGATTTTTTGCCGGTAGCCGCCTAATTCCCCAAGCAGCGTCAAGGCGGCGCGCATCGATGTCGGGCTAGCATTGTAGGCGTCATTAATGACGGTAAAGCCATATTTCGTCTTGACGACTTCCGTACGCATGCGCGTCACTTGCAGGCGGGAGAGAGACGCATCAATGCCTTCCCAATCGATGCCGAAAAAGCGGGCGACCGCAATGGCGGCGAGCGCGTTGTACACATGATGCTTGCCTAATACCGGCATAAACAGCGTCCGGCCGGGGAGCGCATTGATGACAAACGATGTTCCTCCCGCTTCAATGCGCACATCGGTCGGATAGTAATCGTTCTGTTCGCCCGCCCCGAACGTCACGACATGGCGGGGAAGCGGCAACTTCGGCACGCGCTCCGTCAAGAGCGGCTCATCGCCGTGGTAGACGAATAAACCATCATGGTGCAAACCCGCCAAAATTTCCAACTTCGCCTTGGCGATGCCTTCCCGCGACCCGAGCTCCTGCAAGTGTGCTTCTCCGATATTCGTGATGACCGCTGCGTCCGGACGGGCGATCATGGTCAGCCGCTCGATTTCGCCAAACCCGCTCATCCCCATTTCGACAACGGCCATCTCCGTCCCTTCGTCAAGCGAAAGAAGCGTCAGCGGCACGCCGATGTGATTGTTCAAGTTCCCTTCGGTCTTTTGCACTCGATAGTGGGTTGAAAGCAGCGCGGCAATCATATCTTTCGTCGTCGTTTTACCGTTGCTGCCAGTGACGCCGATCACCTTCATTCCAAGCTGCTCGCGGTAGCGGGCGGCGAGCCGCTGCAATGCCAAAAGCGTATCATCCACAACGACCACTGGCACACCTTCCGGCGGCGTTCCTTCCCTTTCCGCCCACAGTACGGCGGCGGCTCCTTTTTGCACCGCTTCTTGCACGAAATCGTGGCCGTTAAAGGTCGCACCGCGCAACGGAACGTACAAGTTGCCGGCTTGGATCGTCCTTGTGTCGGTTGACACACCGCTTACGACCATATTCTCCCATTCCGGCTTTAAACACTGTCCGTCAGCCATTTCGGCGATTTGCCGCACTGTCCGTTTGATCATCGGCTCTCACCTCTTTTCTTTTTTGAACGTGTACGTGATCGTCTGCTTTTCTTGATGTCGTTCCAATGCGAGCGCGATAAGCCGTTCAATCAGCTCCGGGTACGGCACACCGCTGTGCTGCCAAAGAAGCGGGAACATGCTGTATGGCGTAAAGCCTGGCATCGTGTTTACTTCGTTGATATAAACAGCGCCATCTTCGGCGAGGAAAAAATCGACGCGCGCAAGTCCAGACAAATCCAGCACCTGAAACGCCGTAATGGCCATTTGTTTGATCGTCTCATACTGTTCTTTCGTTACGTCCGCTGGGATGATCAATTCGGTTTGCCCGTCTTCGTATTTCGCTTCATAGTCGTAAAATTCCTTTTTGGGAACAATTTCGCCAACGACCGAACAAATCGGCTCATCATTTCCGATCACGCCGATTTCAATTTCGCGGCCGACAATCGCCTCTTCAATAATAATTTTTCGGTCATACTGAAATGCCTCGATAAATGCGGCTTTTAAATCGCCGCGCTGCTTGCATTTGGAAATGCCGACGCTCGAACCGGCGTTGGCTGGCTTGACAAAGCACGGGTAGCCAAGCTCTCGTTCGATCCGGTCATACACCGTCTCGCCTCTTTTTTGCCAATCGTACTTCGTCACGGCGATATATTTTGCTTGGCGCAACCCGGCCTGCGCAAACAAGTTTTTCATCATCACCTTATCCATGCCGACCGCGGAAGCAAGCACCCCGTTGCCGACATACGGAATGTTCAATATCTCAAGCAACCCTTGCACCGTTCCGTCTTCGCCGTTCGGCCCATGCAAAAGCGGGAAAATGACATCGATCGTTTCCTCGTTTCCTCCCGCAGCCGAATCGGCAGCCGGAACTTGGTTCAAGGAAACCGGAATCAAGGCGGTCGCCGCCGAAGTGAATTGCAGCTGCTTGATTTCCTCGATCGGTCCGGTCAACTGTTCGCCCTTGATCCATTGACCTTCCGGTGTAATATAAATCGGAATGACATCGAATTTATGAGGATCAATGGCGTTCATCACCGCCATCGCCGTCGACAACGATACTTGGTGCTCCGGTGATTTGCCGCCGTATAACACGCCAACTTTCGTTTTCATCATCGTTCCTCCTCTTTCCTTGGCCATCGTTCCTATTGTAACACGTTTCGCGCCCAACGGTCTGATATTTTATATGTACGATGCAGGTTGTTTCGCCACCCCCCATAAGCGATTAGGAACAAAAAAGTGAGGGTGTCTAAAAAGGTGATTCTTCTTTCAACAAAGCACAACATATCGTTTTCCAGCATTTGTTTTACACGTATATACAGGAATAAGAAAAGGTGCCCCGACCGTTTTGGGACACCTTCTGTCGCTACGGATGCAACACGCGCCAAGCCATGCGTTGCGGCATGGCCGCTACCACTTCGGCGAGCGCTTCTTGCCCCGTTTTTTCCACGCCGGCAAAATAATCGGACACACGGCGGAAAAGCCGGTTTTTCTCCACGTCATCCATCAACAGGCGAAGCATGTGCTGCTCGCCGCTTTCTGGCCCGACCAAATGATAAATGAGACCATTTTGCTGTAAATATTGCAAATTGATGCGCTCCTGCCCAGGCAAGCAATCGATCGTAAAAATCGGAATGCGCTTATGAAGCAACTCGCTGACCGTCACCCCGCCTGGTTTCGTAATGACGGCATCCGCCTCTTCATACAGCCGATTCATCTCTTCCGGGTCAGCGATGTATGGAAGCGGCCGGATATGAGGCAGCTGCCAGCTGGCGATTTCCTCGTACAGCTGGCGATTGGCGCCGCACAGCACCGAATAGCGGAACAACGTTGACGTGCGGGCCGCCCGCAAAAACGCCAGCATATTGCCGAGCCCTTGGTTTCCACCGGCGACAAGCACATGAGCAGGCTGCCGCTTGCGTCTCGCTTCCGACCGATTCATAAACACATCGTGCACTGGGATGCCAGTGACGATGATGCGTCCTTTGTCAACCCCGTACTTCGTGATCAGCTCCCATTTCGCCTCTTGATGGGGAACAAAATGATAGTCAATAAACCGTTTCCCCCAGATGCTGTTCATAAAAAAGTCGGTGTAGACATTGACAACTGGAACCGTCAGCACCCGTTTCCGCTTCAGCCGCTGCAAAATGCGCGACGGAAACGAATGGGTGCAGACGATTAAATCCGGCTGTTCTTCTTCCACCATCTTTTTCATTTTGCTTTCAAAATAAGGCAGCCATGGCTCAAACGAAATGAACTCAAACCGGGGCAGCTCTTGGTACATCAGCGTTTTGTACACACGGTGGTACGAAGCAGGATGCGAGCGAATCCAGCGCAAGTAGGCCTCTGACACCATTTTTTCCATCAGTTCATTGCAATAGCTCAAAAAATCGATCTTTTTGCTTTCGACCGCCGGAAACTGGCGGCGCAAAAAATCCATCAACGTATCGGCTACTTTATGATGTCCCGTATTCATTTGAAACAGCGGCAAAAACAATACTTTCATCATCGATCGCACCCTTTAGCTTTCGAGAGATTTTTTGCGCCTCCGCTGCCCAACCCATGCCGCAAGCAAAAAAAGCAAAAACAACGCCAAACCGGCAAGCGGAAAAGAAATCAAGGGGATATGGATGCGCTGGCCGAGCCAAAGCCCAGCCGCGGTCAACGGAACAGCCCAACCTGCCGTTCCAAGCGCCGAAAGCAACAAAAACGGCCCGAACGGAAACCGGCTCACTCCCGCCATATACGGACAAATTTGCCGCACCCCGGGAGCATAGCAGCCGAACAAAATGCCCCATTTCCCATAGCGGCCAAACCAGCGGCGAGCCCGCTCCCAACGTTCAGCCGTAATTCCGACGCACTTGCCGTACTTTTGCACAAACGGCGCCCCCCACCACCGACCGGCGCCGTATGCCGTCACCATGCCGGCCATCGCCCCGCCCCAGCATGAAGCGAGCGACGGTCCAAGCAGCAACTGCTCCTTGGCAACCATCACGCCGACCAAAAAGAGCAAGCTTTCCTCCGGCGCCGGAATGCCGACAATGCCGCAAAATAAAAACAAAAACAGCATTACATAGCCATATGATTGAACATACGGCAGCCATACGCTTGTATCCATAGCTCCCCCACTACATCGCCGAGATTTGTGTATTAGTTTGCACATTTCTCAGTTCCGTAATCGTCACCCAACGCATCTTTTTCGCTGCTTCATCCTTAAACAGCAGCTCGAGCGCTGACAACATTTGCTCTGGCGCGCGTTTGTCAGCACCTAACGCATCCCCATTGTCATGAAGCACAATCACCGCCCCGCCGCGTATGGACGAACGCAAGCGGCGGAACAATTCCATTGTACCAATTTTTTCGTTCCAATCGCCAAGAATATGCGACCATAACACCGTTGTATACCGCTTTTGCACGATCGGCGTCCAAGCGTTAAAATGCCCCCACGGCGGGCGGTAATACACCGGGCGTTGGCCCGTCGCCCGCTCAATCGCCGCAGCGGCGCGGCGCACCCCCCAATCCAACCAAATCGGCGGCAACAGCCAATTGCTGATGTGGCGGTAATTATGAATCCCAATTTCATGGCCTTCTTCGGCCATCCGCCGCACAATATCCGGATAGCGCTCGACTTTGCGGCCGACAACGAAAAACGTCGCCTTCACGCCATATTTCTTTAATAAATCAAGCAACTTTGGCGTATAATACGGGTCGGGGCCGTCATCAAACGTCAGCGCCAGACAATCGGATGCCGTCCCCTCCCGAAACAAACGCACCCGCTTTTTGCGAATGATGATCGTCGGTACAATGCCATAAATGGCAATTCCCACAATGAAACAAACGAACAGCCAAACCCACATGGCATTCACCTCTTGATTGTACTTTACCAATATTTCTTCTCTCTGAAAATAGAAAAATGAACTTTCTGTATTCGAGATCATCACGCTGCAGATGTTTTATCATATAACAAACAAATGAGAAATCGAAAAGAAAATCATGAAAATTTCATGCAGACCGTCCAGTTTTCTTACTATACGAAAAACGCCACCGCTTGGTTTCCTCCCGAAGCTAGGTGGAATCTGCTATAATACATAACGATACACGAGCGATTAAAAAAAGACAGGTGATCCGCATTGCGAAAAAAAATCATCTTAACCGGCGGCGGCACAGCCGGCCACGTGATGGTCAACGTCGCCCTCATCCCGAAATTGAAAGAGCTGGGATGGGATATCGTTTACATCGGATCTCATCAAGGGATTGAACGGGAGATTATCGGCCGCATCGACGGCGTCCCGTACTATTCGGTTTCGACCGGAAAACTGCGCCGCTATTTTGACTGGAAAAACTTTAAAGATCCATTCAACGTGCTGAAAGGCGTTTGGCAGGCGTACCGCCTGATCCAAAAAGAAAAACCGGACGTCGTCTTCTCAAAAGGCGGATTCGTCTCCGTTCCCGTCATTCTCGGCGCTTGGCTGAACGGTGTGCCGTCGGTGATCCATGAATCTGACTTAACCCCGGGGCTTGCGAACAAAATCGCTATGCCGTTTGCGACAAAAATCTGCCTCACCTTCCCGGAAACGAAGCAATACGTCAATGCCGATAAAGCCGTCTACGTCGGCGCCGTCGTCCGCGAAGAGTTGAAGGATGGCAACGCCGAACAAGGGAGGAAGATGTGCCAGTTCGACGGAAAAAAACCGGTCTTGCTGGCGATGGGCGGCAGCTTAGGCTCGAAAAAAATTAACGACGCCTTGCGCGCCAACCTATCGACGCTTCTTGCCGAATTTGACATCATCCACATTTGCGGCAAAGGAAACATCGACCCAAGCCTCGCAGGCCAAAAAGGATACAAACAGTTCGAATACGTCAACGAAGAGCTGCCCCACTTACTCGCCTTGGCCGACATCGTCGTCTCCCGCGCCGGGGCGAACGCCATTTTCGAACTGCTCTCCTTGCGCAAGCCGATGCTGCTCATCCCGCTCTCGAAAGCGGCAAGCCGCGGCGACCAAATTGCAAACGCTCGTTCGTTTGAAAAAGCAGGCTATGCGGAAGTGCTGATGGAAGAGGATTTAACGAACGAATCGCTGCAAGCCGCCATTCACCGCCTATATGAAAACAAAGACCGCTACCAAAAAAACATGGAGAAAGCCGGCGCGAGCGATCCGCTGCAAACGCTGCTTGCAATCATTCAAGACACCGCCCGTTTGTAAAAACAGGCGATGCCCGATGCGGCCAACCACGGCCGTTTTTCGGCATCGCCTCGTTTTGTTTTCATCACCACACAACGAGCCTTCTCTCCTTTACACCGGCTCAAGCCGATAACGGTTGATACGGAACACATGGTCGCACAAGAGATCGATATCTTCATGATGTTGTACTGGAATTGTGATGCTGGCTCAGTCTTAGCACTCAGCTAGCACTACGGGTTATTTTTATTCAAATTTTTTCTCTTTCCATTTCCTTCCCCCAACCAGAAAACCGCCCGGCGGAACAACCCCGCCAGGCGGCACGACTAGAAGTATAAGAAATAAATGACAACGGCCAGCACGATCCGATACACCGCAAACGGCACGAGGCGGATGCGGTTGATGAGCTCAAGGAAAAAGCGGATCGCGAGCAAGGCGAAGACAAAGGCGCTAAAAAAACCGGCGATGAAAAACGGGATATCGGCGGCGGTGACATATTGCCAGTTTTTCAACAGCGACAGCCCGCTCGCCCCAGCCATGATCGGAACAGCCATAATGAACGTGAAATCGGCGGCGGCGCGATGGCTCATGCCGACAAGCACCCCGCCAGAGATCGTCGAGCCGGAGCGGGAAAAGCCGGGCCACAAGGATAAACATTGCATCAAACCAACAAAAAACGCCTGCTTGTACGTAATTTGGTCGACCGTCTGCGTCCGCGCGGCTTTTTTGGCGAATTTGTCGGCGGCGATCATCAACAACGCGCCGAGCACAAGGCCGATCAGCACCGTTTTTGTCGAAAACAAATGTTCATCGATGTAATCTTCAAACAAGACGCCGAGCACCCCAGCCGGCAGCAGGCCAATGATGACGTGAATGAGGTTAAGGCGCGGATGTCCGCCCGGATGGCGGCCGCGAACGCCAAGCAAGTCGAGAAATCGGTCTTTAAACACGACCACAGCGGCTAAAATCGAGCCGAGCTGAATGACGACTTTAAATGTATTCGCCGCGTACTTGCCTAAAAACTCTGTGGATTTCAGCCAAAGATCGTCGACAATAATCATATGGCCGGTCGAGGAAACAGGGGCGAACTCGGTCAGCCCTTCGACCATCCCTAAAATGATCGCCTTCCATAATTCCATCCAGTGCATGTCCTTCCATCCTTTCTGCGCGGGGTCGTCCTTTCTATACATATGGGCCAAGCGGGTGGAATAACACTCCGCTTTTGGCCGCGCCTGCTCTATTGTACTACAAATCTTTGTCTTGTACTACCCGCGCTTTTTCTAGGCAGCGACCTTGTTTTCGAGACAGAATCATCGACTTCCTGTTGCTAGTCAATGGGACGGGCCGGACGCTTCCCCTAACTCCCCGCGCCGCTCTAAGTAATGATACAAAGCGCCGAGCAAGTTCGCATCGTTTTTGAATTGGCACGTCTCCACCACTGGCTGGACTTTGGCAATTGGAACGAGCGACAATAACACCGAAAGCCGCTTGTTGATTTCGTCGACGAAATCGGGGCGGCTGCTAATGGCCCCGCCCAAAATGATTTTTTCCGGGTCGTATGCGTACTGCAAGTTAAAAATCCCTTGGGCCAATGAAAAATAAAACCGGTCAATGGCCTTTTGCGCGGCTTCATCGCCTCTCTCGGCCAACGCAAATACTTTTTCTCCGTCCAGCTCCCTCTCCGACATCCCCTTTTCCTCAGCCGCCATCCGGATCAGCGCACTTGTCGCCGCCAGTTCGCTCCATGTTTTGCATTCGATCCTTCCGTTCCCATAGCGGACATCCATCAACATATAGCCAAATTCCCCGCCGTGCAAATGCGCCCCTTTATGGATGCGTCCGTCTTTCACGATCGCCCCGCCAATGCCGGTGCCGACAATGACAAAGGCGATGTCGCGGCAGTGCCGCCCCGCTCCTTTCCATAATTCACCGAGCGCTGCGCAGTTCGCGTCATTTTCCAGTTCCACCGGCAGGCCCGTCGCTCCGCCGAATACTTCTTTAAAGTTTGGGCCGTGAATGCACGGCAATGCGCTGCTTCCGCCGATGATGCCAAGATCGCTGTCAACGCTTCCTGCGGAACTGATCGCGATGCCGGAAAGTTCATAGTTCGCCTGCGCCTGGCGGACGGCGTTAAGCAAGTCATCGCGAAATTGATGAAAGTCATGCCGCTCCGAACGGTAACGCCCCTTTTCGAAAAAGTCGCCATGCTCGTTCATGACGGCATGTTTGACATATGTGCCGCCAATATCAAAAACGATATAGTAACGCACCGATGACGCCTCCTTCATTTATGATCTTTCCTCTCTTCTAGCTCCATTAGGCTTAGCTGTTTCTCCGCTTTTATGTATTCGCCGTCGGTCCATCCGCTCCTCCCCGCCGCAATGAAAGAGGCCGCTCCACTTGGCGGGAGCGGCTCGTTTCTGTTATC
The DNA here is from genome assembly GCF_040327975.1 of Geobacillus sp. G4. Lineage (NCBI taxonomy): Bacteria > Bacillati > Bacillota > Bacilli > Caryophanales > Anoxybacillaceae > Geobacillus > Geobacillus sp. G4. Next base: position 19,160 of record NZ_JBEPJY010000020.1, on the reverse strand, counting down.
GTTCATATCCCATCGACAACGCTTTTTGCGCGTTGCGGACGTCGTTGTGAAGGAGCTGGACAAGATCGTACGCTGGATAATAACTGCGTTCATACATATAGTTGAACGCTTTTTCGTGCGTGTCAATGGCTTTGAGCAGATGTTTGACAAACGTTTTGCGCAGCACCGGCGTCGCCGCCTCGGTAATGGCAGCAGCATAATTGCGCACTGCCGTTTTTGAAAAGCCAAGCAAGTCGCCAGCGTGCAAGGCGCGGTCGCCATCATCATGGTCGCGGCTTTCTTCCATCATAGGTGCCGCCGGAATGAAGGCAAGCAGCTCGCGCAAATTCGTTTCCAGCCCTTGAATCGTCTCAAGGTACAATCCTTTTAATTCAGGACAGTCGATTTTGCCGACCGCCTTTTTCATTTTTATGAGCCCGTTTGCTTGAAAAGCGATCAGTTCATGCAACTCCAACGTTTCATGCCAAGCCAAATGGCGATGACCGTACGTATCATTCATTTTGTTTCCTCCTTGTTTTATCTTTCCATTTATTGTATATGCCCACTAAGGAGAAACGGTCACCGTTGTACAAGACATCCGCATCAGCAAAAAAGCGCTTCGCGAAATGCGAAGCACCTTCCATATCATCATTACAGCCAATCTCCCCCATCAAATCCATCGCCGCCATCAAACCAATCATCCACGTCCAACCCGTCAGCGACATCATCGATCACATCGTCAAGCAACTCTTCCGCCACCATTCCCGCCAGCATCCCGGCCGCAAACCCACCAATGGCACCAGCCCACCCGTGTCCGCCATGATGCGAATGATGGACGGGTGGATAATGGCCTACTGGATGGCTATAGATTGGCGAATGCGGCGTTGCCAATGGATGCCCGCTCAGCTGGCCGAACGCCCCGGCCGCCCGCACCGCCTCTTCAATGGCTTCTCGAAGCAGACGGGCTGCCGTCGCCGAATCGCGAAGCTGTTCATGAGTGATCAACAGCTCCCGTTTCATTTCGCGTTCCCCGCCAAAGCCGTGGCGGACGTCGATCTCCATATACAAACGCACCCCTTCTCCCTCGACGAGGGCAAAAAACTCGACTTCTTGGACGATCCCTTGAAATTCGCTCGTCGGGAAGAACGCAAATTCCTGGCCATGCGGCGTAATGCTTCCGGATGTCGCTTTCTCCCGGAATCCCAGGGCGGCCAAAGCGGAAAACACTTGCTCCAAGGCCGTCGGCGGCAAAATGTGAATGGCGTCTTGGTCATATGCATCCACCCCAGCGGCAATATCGAGCCGGGTGACGAACGTATAACGAACCGTGGGGCGGCTGATCGGCAAATGGTGCGGCAGTGCGTACGAAAACGGGAGCACTTTCCGCTCGCCAGGCTGAATCGTAAACGAGGAAGCGACCGGGATCACCGCTGCGGTTCGGCGATATGCCTTTCCTTCCGCGTGCACCTCCAATTGCAATACGACATCTAGGTTCCGAATGTGTTGGGCGACCGAACCACCTTCCAGCAAAAATTCCCCTTCCAACGTTTCACCAAGGCGCACATGAGGGCGATGCAGCACGAGATCCACTTTGGCAGCGCCAATGCCGAATTTCGATAAAAACTTTTTCCACATCGGACCTCTCTCCTTTTTCATCAACCTATTTTCACATTTGAATTACGAACGAGCCGCCAACATGGTGTCACCGAAATAATTTGATCAACCCTAGGACAATCAACACAACCCCAGGCAGCATTGTCGCCTTTTTCATGATTCCCGTTTTCGACACCATGTACCCCAACGATAAGCCGACTCGGATGAACATGAGAGTAAATACGCCAACCAACAGGGAAAACGAAAGCGGCGGGAAATGCAAAAGCGACGAACTGATCCCGGCGCCAAATGAATCCATCGACAAAGCGATCCCGATCAACAACGCTTCTTTTTGGCTGATCGTGCCTGAACGATCAAGATCCCCAAGTTCAGGCCGTTTCAATACTTGAACAGCGCCGCTGAATCGGTTAGCCTCCCCTGTTCCATCACATTCCATAGAGGAATCGCTTCCGTCTCCCTTTGGCTTATAGACGTTATAAATCGCCCAACCGCCAAGCGCCATGAGAATGACCGAAGCAAGCCCTCTCTCAACTTGCAATGGCAAAACAAGCGCCAACAGACGGCCGATGTTCATAGACACAAACACCATCATTCCAGACATGCATGCAATAAGCGCCAACGAAAAGCAGGAAAAACGGACACCACCCATTCCATACGTAATGCCTACGCTCAAGCTGTCCATGCTCACGCTGAAAGCGAGCAAAATCATGGACACCCATAACCACATAGGAATCCCCCCTGCGGTACGATATGCAATTTCGTACGGAGAGGGGACTTTTTTGCCATTCGACACGCATCGATTTCCGGGGAAATGTTTCCCCTTTTCTCGACATTATTCCCGCAAATGATACGGCAATGTCGCAATAACGACATCTTTTTTCATAATCAGAAAAAAGCGTAAAATGATTGCGGTTTGGTTATGCAAAAACGTATGCCACCATTTTTTCACGATAAATTGCGGCAAGAGCACTGTCACCGGCGCGCGGTCTGCTTCTTTTTCCGCTTTCGTGATGTATTCTAATAATGGCGACAAAATGGTTCGGTACGGTGAATAGATGACTTCCAACGGAATGTCCGGATAAAACTTCTCCCACTTTTGCCGCAGCTTTTGTTCGTCTTTTTCGTCGAAAATAATCGACAGTGCCGTAATGTCGTCGGAAATGCTGCGAGCGTACTGAACGGATTGGGCGACCACTTTGCTGACGCCGGAAATGGGAATAATGACTTTTGGTTTCAACAGTTTTCCGCGCTGTTGCCACTCCCGTTCGTCAAGCCGCAATTGCTCGCCAAGTTTTTTGTAATGCTCGTGAATTCGGATGAACATCCAGACGAACAACGGAATCGCCACGATAACGATCCAGGCTCCTTGCGTAAATTTGGCGACCATCGTGACGAGCGTGACGATCCCGGTGACCACCGCTCCCGTTCCGACGGTGAGCAGCACGCCGAATTTCCGTCCTTCTTCCCGATTCCATAATTTTTTAATCAACCCACTCTGGCCGATCGTAAAGGAAAGAAAGACGCCAACCGCATAAAGCGGGATGAGCGAATGGGTTTTGGCATGAAACGCGATGATCAATGCGATCGCCAGCACGCTCAACAATATAATGCCATTGGAAAACACAAGGCGATCGCCCCGGGCCGCCAAGCTTCTCGGCAAAAAACCGTCCTTCGCCATAATCGACGTCAACTGCGGAAACCCGGCAAAACTCGTATTCGCCGCGAGCACTAAAATGACCATCGTCGCCAGCTGAAACAAGTAAAACAAAAGACCATTCCCAAACACATGGCGTCCGATTTGCGAAATGACCGTTTGATGCTCGGTCGGAGTAACGCCGAATCCCGCCGCCAACACGGTGATGCCTAAAAACATCACGCCAAGCAATGTGGACATCCATCCCATCGTAATGGCGGCGTTTTTTGAACTGTCTGGCCGGAACGCCGGCACGCCGTTGCTGATCGCTTCGACCCCAGTCATCGCCGAACATCCCGATGAAAAGGCGCGCAGCAAAATAAACAAACTGTAACCGGACGCAAACATGTGAGCTGTGGAAGCATGCTCATGCATCGTAAACCCATGCCATCCTTCCTGCCACAACTGCCACCCGCCGACAGCGATCATCACAAGAACGAAGCCAATGAACACATACGTCGGGTAGGCGAAAACCGTTGCGGATTCGGTAATGCCGCGTAAATTGAGCACCATTAAAAGCAAGACAAGAGCGACAGCGAGCTCCACTTTCCACGGCAGCAGCCCCGGAAACGCCGATGTCAGCGCGGCGACGCCGGAGCTGATGCTGACGGCGACAGTTAAAATATAATCGATCATCAGCGCCGCCCCGGCCACTAAACTAATTTTCGTCCCCAAATGGTCGCGGGCGACGACATACGCCCCGCCGCCGGACGGAAACGCGTAAATGATTTGCCGATACGACAAGGTCACTAACAAAAGCAATACTAAAATCGCCACCGCGATCGGCAGCGAATAGAAAAAGACGCTTGTCCCTAATAAAGCAAGCACAAGCAAAATTTCTTCCGTCGCGTAAGCCACCGATGACAGCGCATCGGAAGAAAAAACGGCCAACGCTTTCCATTTCGGCAATTTTTCATGTTTGAGCCGTTTTGTCTCCATCGGTTTCCCAATCAACAAACGTTTTAACGAAGCCATGCTTCCGTTCCTCCCAAAGCATATTCGAGTTGATTCAAAAAGAAAAAACCGCTGAGGACGCGCTCAACGGCTACGTTTGGTTCAAAACCATACTCGTCCCTCCCCAAAGCGCTTGCGAGGTTAGCTGTCGGGTTCGGGCTTGGAGAGATGCCCGTCCTTTCGGATTCACCCCTAGCAACGAGCGTTGCAACAAGTGGGTCCCCCGCTCCATGACGGATTCAGCGCATCGTATCAAGTTGTTCTTGCTTCCATATCTTACCCCTTTGCTTGTCCCTCCGCCAACCTTGAAAAAGGAGGAAAACAGCGAGTTTCTGGGCTTTTGGGCTTATTTTTTCTTTATTATTTTCCCTTCGCTCACGCTCCCGACATTTTTCTGTTTTTCACTCATCCAATCATCATTTTCCCTTTCGGATAGCGGAACGGATCGGGCTGACGGCGCAGCGTGACCGCATAAGCGATCGTCAACGGGCCTACGCGGCCGGCAAACATCGTGAAAATAATGATCGCTTTTCCAAGCGGAGACAATTCAGGGGTTAATCCCATCGATAGTCCAACAGTCCCAAACGCCGACGTCGCTTCGAATAAAATCATGAGAAAGTCTTTTCCGCTCTCGGTGATCGTCAACACCATCGTTACAAACATGACGATAAACAGCCCGCTCATGGTCACGGTCAGCGACTTGTATACCGTATCATAGACAATTCGTTTTCGGAACAAAATGACGTCTTCCTTCCCGCGAATTTGCGACCAAACCGCGCCGAGCAACGTCGTAAAGGTCGTTGTTTTGATTCCGCCGCCCGTCGAACCCGGGGAAGCGCCGACAAACATGAGAAACACGATCAAAAACAGCGTCGGCTGCGTCAAATCCGGGATGTTAAGCGTATTCGAGCCCGCCGTTCTCGGAGTGACCGCCTGGTAAAACGCGGACAGAAACTTGCCTGAGAGCGACAGCGGCCCCATCGTCTTCGGATTGTTCCACTCCAGCAGCAATATCAGCGCCATGCTGGCAAACACCAGCCATGCCGTCGTGATGACCACCACCTTCGTATGAAGAGACAGCCGCCGTGTTTGCCGGTACTCATACACTTCATTCATGACAATAAAGCCGATTCCGCCTAAAATAATCAAAATCGGCACAACAAGGCTGACGACCGGATCGTCCACATAGCCGGTCAAGCTGCGGAACTCACCCATTAAATCAAACCCGGCGTTGTTAAAGTTGGAAATCGCATGAAAGAACCCAAAGTACACGGCTTTCCAAAACGGCATATCGAACGAGAAACGAATCGCCAACAGCAATCCGCCGATGCCCTCAATGACGACGGTAAAAACGAGAATGCGTTTCACGAGCCGAACAATCCCTTCGATGCTCAGCTGATTGAGCGCCTCTTGCAGCAACAACCGCTCTTTCAAGGAAATCCGCTTGCCGAGCAAAAAGGCAAACAACGTAGCAAATGTCATAAATCCAAGCCCGCCCACTTGGATCAGCGCTAAAATGACCAGCTGGCCGAACAACGTGAACGTCGTCCCCGTATCAACCACAACAAGTCCGGTCACGCACGTAGCAGATGTCGCCGTAAACAAGGCGTCTAAAAACGGAAGTCCTTTTCCGTCAACGGTCGCCGTCGGCAGCATCAACAAGAAAGCTCCAACCAAAATAATCAAGGCAAAGCCGGACACTAATACTTTCGGCGGATCGAAAAATTTACGGTTCGCATTCAAAGCCCCATCCCTTCCCCCTCGCTCACATAATCGCCTCTTTATAGTTGTGGATGATGCATAGAAAAAATATACCAAAAACAAGCTTGTTCGGGTACTCTAAACCATTTTCATCATAACATTCTTTCTGCATAATAAAATGGATAAAGGGCATGGCCACCGACTTCAAGAATGTGGATGCATTGAAACCTTTTCCGTCTCCGTTCGTCTATATGAATGGCAAATGGCAGTCCGACTGGGACCACACAGGCATTGAAGCGCGGAAGGGGGCTTGCACCAGTCCCATAAAAACATTCCATTGACTTTTGGCAACAGACGTATTATGCTACTTGACATGGAGACGTTCCGATGTAAAATCATGTAAGAATAAAACGTTTGTTGCTGTGGGCAACGGCTGTTGATATAAACATAGAAGCATCGTTAAGAATACGAGGCAAAGGAGGAGAAGAGGACGTGAAGGCAATTTGGGAAAAATGGTTGAAAAAATGTCGTTCTCTCCCTAACCAATACATTGGCTTTTTTATTTTTGCCGTGCTCTTATTTTGGTTGAAGACGTACGCCGCCTATTTAGCGGAATTTAACCTTGGCATCAGCAACTCCATGCAGGAGTTTTTATTGTTCATCAACCCGATCAGCTCGGCGGTATTCTTCCTTGGATTGGCGCTGTTCGCCAAGGAAACGCGTGTGTACAAGTGGCTCATTATTATTAATTTCATTTTATCATTCATCTTATACGCCAATATCGTTTATTATCGCTTTTTCAGCGATTTCATTACATTCCCGACGTTGACGCAAACGAAAAACTTCGGCGATCTCGGCAGAAGCATTTGGGAGTTGCTCCGCTGGTATGACGTGTTCTATTTCTTGGATACGATCATTTTGGCGGTGATCGTTTTCTCGAAGCGATTCTCGCTCCCGGAAGTGCAGGCCGGCCGATTCAAAAAAGGCGCCATTTTCGCTTCGGCCATTCTGATGTTCAGCATCAACTTGGCGCTCGCTGAGACCGACCGCCCGCAGCTCTTGACAAGAACGTTCGACCGCAACTATATCGTCAAATATTTAGGCGTGTACAACTATTTGATTTACGATGCGTTCCAAAGCATGAAATCATCGACGCAGCGGGCGTTCGCAAACAAAAGCGACATCACGACTGTGCTGAACTATGTGCAGGCGACGTATGCCAAACCGAACCCGAAATATTTCGGCGTGGCGAAAGGGAAAAACGTCATTTACATTCATTTAGAGTCGCTGCAAAACTTTGTGATTAACTATAAGTTGAACGGTGAAGAAGTCACCCCGTTCTTAAACTCGCTCACCCGCGATCCGAACACGTTCTATTTCGATAACTTCTTCCATCAAACAGGACAAGGGAAAACGTCGGATGCGGAGTTTATGCTCGAAAACTCGCTGTTTGGCTTGCCGCAAGGCGCTGTCTTTACGACGAAAGGACAAAACACGTATCAGGCGGCTCCGGCCATTTTGCACCAATACGGCTATACAAGCGCCGTCTTCCACGGCAACTACAAAACGTTCTGGAACCGCGATGAAATTTACAAGTCGTTCGGCTTTGACCATTTCTTTGACGCCAGCTACTACGATATGAACGACGAGGACGTCTTGAACTACGGTCTGAAAGATAAACCGTTCTTCCGGGAGTCGATCCCGCTATTAGAAACATTGAAAGAACCGTTCTATGTGAAATTTATTACGCTGTCGAATCATTTCCCATACCCGATCAGCGAGGAGGATGCGACGATCCCGCCGGCGACGACAGGCGACGGCTCGGTCGACCGTTATTTCCAAACGGCACGCTATTTGGATGAAGCAGTGAAAGAGTTCTTTGACTACTTGAAAAAATCGGGTCTGTACGACCGCTCGGTCATCATTTTGTACGGCGACCATTACGGCATTTCGGAAAATCATAACAAAGCCATGGCGCAAATTTTAGGAAAAGAAATTACGCCGTATGAACATGCGCAATTGCAACGGGTGCCGCTGTTCATCCACGTGCCGGGCATAAAAGGCGGCGTCATTCACGAGTTTGGCGGCCAAATCGATTTGTTGCCGACGGTCTTGCACCTGCTGGGCATTGATACAAAAAATTACGTCCATTTTGGAACGGATTTGCTGTCACCTGAACATCAAGAAATCGTTCCGTTCCGCAACGGCGACTTTGTCACGCCGAAGGTGACAGCGGTCAACGGCAAGTACTATGACACGAAAACAGGCGAACCTCTTGAAAGCACGCCGGAAATTCAGCGGCTCGAACAAATCGTCCGTACGAAGCTTGACCTATCGGATAAAGTCGTCTATGGCGATTTGCTCCGGTTCTATACACCGAAAGGCTTCAAGCCGGTCGATCCGTCAAAATATGATTACAATAACCGTGAAGAGGGAAGCGATCAATGATCGCCTCCCTCTTTTTTTCTAGCGCTGCAGCAGTTGCTCAATGGCCCGTTTCCCATTCACGTAACCTGCTCCATATACGTTCGGGTCTCGCCCTTTCCACAAATCGGCGCCGTCTTTTAACGCCCGCTTGATTTCATCCGGCGTTGCATTTGGTTTGGCCTGAAGCATCAACGCGACAATGCCGGCGCAAATCGGCGTCGCCATCGACGTGCCGGACATCGATATATAATGGTCACCGACCCGGCTTTGCTTATTCATCTTGTCAAGAAATGAACGCGGGGCGCGAAGCGAAATAATGTTGACCCCTGGGACGACGAGATCCGGTTTTGTCACCCCGTACTCCGTCGGCCCTCGGCTTGAAAACGACGCCACATCATCGTCGGCGCGCGTTGTCGCCGTATCATGATCGTCAAGAGCACCGACGGTAATGATGCGGTCGCTAATGCCGGGGCTTGAAATCGTCCCATAATTCGGCCCTTCATTCCCTGCCGCCGCACAGACGACAATACCCTGCTCCCACGCCTGCTCCGCGACTTGCACGAGTGGGTCATCATTTTCTATCGGAAACGGTTGCGGCTCCCCTCCGAGCGATAAGGAAATAATATCGATTCGTTTCGATGGATGTCTTTCATTGTAATCGATGCACCATTCAATGCCGCGCATGATCGTTTCCAGCGTCCCGCTTCCTGAACGGTCGAGCACCTTAACGCCGATAAGGTTTGCCTCGTACGCCGGTCCAGCATACAGCCCATCGGACATGCGCCCGTTCCCAGCGGCATCACCAGCGCAGTGCGTACCGTGTCCGTTGTCATCATATGGCGTCGTACGCCCATTGACGAAATCTACAAAGGCAGCAATCCTCCCCTCCAAGTCCGGGTGCGGGTAAATCCCCGTGTCGACAATAGCGATCGTCACTCCCTTTCCACTCAACTCCGTCCCGTTGACCGCCACGCGTTTCGCATTGGCCGACGGCACTGCGTTGTTTAATAACGCTTTCACCGTACGGTTAAAATACACTTTCTTCACTTTTGGATGTTCAAGCAGTTGCTCAAGCGCCGCCGGCGTCACCCGTGCGCTGTAGAAGGGAACATGGCGAAAATGGTGGCGTACTTTCATACGGAAATGATCGCGTTCCGCCTTGGCCACTGCCTCCATCCCTTCAGCATTTTCGACTTCAATCAAGACGGAAAGCGTCCGCCATTTCCGCAGCCAGCGCTCGATCCAGCGGTGAAAAATGCACGGCATGCGTGTCATCGGCTTGTACATATTGACAAGCGCATGGCGGAGAGGACGGTCCAGCCGCCCCGCGTGCCGGCGGGCTAACTGCACTATTGAATAGCCAAACATGTCTTTTCCCCCTTCCTTTGTTTCTCGCTATACTCATATGACGGCTGGACAAAGGAGGAGGCGGCCTTTCCACTAGGACGAACGAACGTAAAAACGCTCGCCTAGCTGAAAACTAGGCAAGCGTTCCCGTCATTCCTCGACTTGCTCAAGCACAATCCGCTTCGCTCTTCCTAAATAATGCTCCACTTGGCGCAGCACGTTTTCCCTTTTGGCAAAAACGCCGACTTGCGTCCCATCAACAATCACGCGCGTTAATGCTGTTTTTCGCTTTTTCTGCAGGCCAAATGCTCGCGCGATTCCGTTTACATGCCCTCGTGCGACCGTTCGCAGAAACTGGGTGTCATTCAGTTTTTCTGCATCCTCTTCCCGGTCAATAAACCCGTTCTCCGTGAGCACGGCTGGCATCGCGGTCTCCCTTAGCACATGAAAATTCGCTTTCTTTTTCCCACGATCGCGAAATCCCGCAGCTTTGACGACTTCTTCATGAATGGCATCGCGAATGCGGGCTGTTGCCGAATTGTCATCGAGCCGATTATAAATATAATCTTCATATCCAGTGCCGCCACCCGCGTTCACGTGAATGGAGACGTACAAATTGGCCCCCCAGCGATTGGCCCGGTCCGTCCGCTCATCAAGCGGCACCGTTTCATCTTTTGTCCGGCTCAACTGCACGGAAACTCCTTCATACTCATTTTGCAGCAGACGATTGATTTCGAGAGCGATAAACAACGTAATGTCTTTTTCCAACAACCCGTTGCCGACCGCGCCAGTATCGTTCCCACCATGCCCTGGATCGAGAAAAATTTTGACCATCTTTCTTCTCCTTTCACATTCTTCGTCGTTTAGGAATATAGCACTATTAGCATAAGCGTGGCACTCCAAAATGCCATAGATACTTCCCCAGGGCCAACAAATAAGGCGCAGTCAAAAAGAACGACTGCACCTGACATTCCCGCTGATCGACTTGTTCGATATGATGAAAGCCCCCACACAGCCATACAAGAAAACATAGACCGCTGGGCATTATACAAACTGTCCACTCTGTTGGCTTCGGCTAAACTTGTAAACAGCCAGAAGGAAAAAGGTCAGCGCAAAGGCGAGAAGAATCAACAGATGCCAATACAAACTTCCGAAAGAGCGCCCCTCCTGCAGCTTTACCAAAAAATCGAGCGCCCACCGTTGCGGTATAAAATATGCCGCTTTTTGCAAAAATTTCGGCATCAGCTCGACCGGCCAAAAACAGCCGGCCAGCATACATGTCGGCACGGTAATCAATGGCTGCAGCGCCCCGGCGGAAGCAGAGCTGTTCGCAAACATCACTGTAATCAAAGACAAGCCGATCGCGGATAAAGAGAAAAGCAGGAGCACCAGGGCCATTTGCCACATCGAAATATTAGGATCAATATGAAAGATGTTCTTCATTGCCACGATTGTCACGATGATTTGTGCCGTCATAATCAACAAATTCACCACGATATTCGATAACACATACGTTCTCGCCTGAATCGGTGTTGTCAATAAACGAGAATAGGTGCGCTCTTCTTTTTCTTTGATGATGATCTCAGTCAAATTCCCCGCTGACATCAACATAATCATGACCAAATAACCGATCGTTTGATACGTGACCCCTTTTTGTTTGGCTGTGTCGGGCAGCGAGTGAACGGACAGGCGGAACGGCGCTTGTTGATACCGTTCATACATCTTCCAAAAGAGATCACGATCCCCATTGGCCAATCGCCCCAATGTCGCCAGATGATCGATGTATTCATGCAAGTACGACTTGATGAACATCGTGATTTCCGTTCCCTTGAGCGAGACAAGTTCTATCGGCCGGGGCTGGCCGTGCTGGACGCTTTCGGAAAACCCTTGGCGAAAAATCAGCACGCCATCCATCTTTTGCGAGGTGATTTGCTCATCGACCGCTGATAACTTCACGCTTTTCACGGAGAGATGATCAAGGCTTTTCAGAAAACGGATCGTATCATCGGTAATCCGTCCTTGATCCTCATTGACGATTCCAATGCGAACTTCCTTGACAGGGTTGCCCCCGGCCGCAAACAAAGACAAAAGGATCGCCGCCAACGGAGTTCCAAAATATAACAAAAAATTGATTTTCCGACGGAACGTTCGCTTTAACGTATATCTCACCAACCAGATGACGTCATTCACCTTATAATCCCTCCCGTCTCGCTACAGATGCCACCGCGATCAATAAAAACAACGCCGCTATACCGATATTAAGCAGCATAGTTGGAACGACGCTTGACAAATCGTTCGCATACACGATTTTGAAAATCGTTTCATTCATCCAAGAAAGCGGAGACAAATGGGCATACCATGCTGTTTCATCGATCGGAAAATAAGCGCCGCCGAAAAAGGAAGACAGCTGAATGATGACCATCGCAATCGTTCGCGCCGCTCCTTCCGTCCTTGCCATATAGCTCATCCCTAGACCAAAGCTGATGGCTAAGACCACCTCGGTCAACATAAGCAACCATACGAGACTTACGTGATGCCCCCAATCGGCATGAAACACCCATTTGCTGAACAACATGACGACCGCAACACAAAGAAAATTCGCCGCGACGTTCCCGGCCAGCTTTCCAATAAAAATCTCGCTTTTGCGAACAGGAGCAGCCAAAAGGCGATCAGCCGTCTTCCGCGTTCGCTCCCCCCGCAGCAACGAACTGCCCGGCAATGCGCTGTACAAAGCGATCATCGTCGTCATCGCCACCGCATAATAATCCATGGCTCCCGGTTTGCGCTTGGAATGCAGCGACCGTTCTTGAATATACTCATCATGCACACTTTTATTTGATGGAACAAAACCGGGCTTCACCTCTGAAACGGCCATCGCCAGCTCGTATCGGCCGACAAACGCGGCCATCACCCCCTCAACAAGACTTCCTTTGATCTTGTTGCGTTCATTGGTGTACAACTCCACTCCACGCGGGCCGATCTCGATGTATCCATCCGCTTTTCCTTCCTGCACCGCTTTCGTTCCTTTTATCCGGTCGGATGCCTTTTGAAAATCGATGTGGGCTTTCTTCCCTGCTTGGATCATCGTTTGAATATACGGCGACAACGGCCCTGCTTTTTGATCGTTGTACAAGACGTGTACATCACCGACGGAAATCGTCCAGTGAAACGTGTTGGAAAGGGCTGTTCCTAAGATGAACATCAGTACGATCGGAAACAGCAGCATAAAAAATAGCGTCCGGACATCACGAAAATCGCTTTTGATTTCCTTGGCTGCAATGCGAAAAATATTCAAAAGAAGCACCTCCCTCGCATGATGGCACTCCAAACAGCTAATCCCGCAAATTTCTCCCCGTCAGCGCCAGAAAGACCGTTTCCAAGTTCGGTGATTTGTCTTCAAGCGAACGGATTTCGACACCGTCATTGATCAGGCATTGCACAATTTCGTTTAAATTATTGACACTGATATCCGAACTGATTTTGATCATATTTTCTTCACATTGCACCGCCTTGACCCCGGGAATGTCTTGAAGATGCTGCTTGTTGAGCCGATCCATCCCCCTGATTTCCAGCCAAATATCTTTTGTATCGGTGATAATCGCTTCCAGCTGCTCCTTTGTCCCCTCTGCGATGATCTTTCCATGATCAATGATGGCGATCCGTGTGCAAATCTCCTCCACTTCCTCCATATAGTGGCTTGTATAAATGATCGTGCATCCCATCTCATTGAGCTTTTTCACCGAAGCCAAAATATAATTTCGCGACTGCGGATCGATGCCGACTGTTGGTTCGTCCATAATGATGAGCTTCGGCCGATGGGCAAGAGCGCAGGCGATATTGAGCCTCCGTTTCATTCCCCCTGAGAAATGTTTCGGATAAATTTTGCGCTTATCGCTTAAACCGACAAACTCGAGCGCCTCTTCAACCCGCTGGCGCAGCTCCGCGCCGCGCAGTCCATACAACCCGGCAAAAAATTCAACATTCTCATACGCCGTCAAATTTTCATAGATGGCGATCTCTTGGGGAACAATGCCGATGTGTTGTTTGGCAAACTGGCCATGCTTGGCGATGTCCTTGCCGAGAATCTTGATTTCACCTGCGTTTGGGCGCAGCAACCCGGCAATCATATTAATCGTGGTGCTTTTTCCCGCGCCATTGGCTCCGAGGAAGCCAAAAATTTCCCCTTGCGCAACCGTAAGAGACATATGATCGACAGCGATGAAGTCACCAAATTTTTTGGTCACTTGTTTGATCTCTAAAATGTTCATCGTTCCACCTTCTTTCCATGCTTGGTGCCATTCATTATAGAAAAAAAGATGAACTCCTGTTAGTGCAGGAATTCATCTCGTTGATATGAGAAAGTTCACGATTTACTCATGAATCGGAAGCAACGTCGTGACAGAAAAACCGTTCGTTCCATCGACAATGACCGTGCCATGGACAGAGGCCGCCCGTTCCTCCATACCGATGATTCCAAGTCCTTTCTTGATCTTGGCCGCACCTTTGCCATTGTCTTTCACTTCCACTTTAATGATGCGATTCAAGACGTGAATCTCCACGGCAATGGCGGTGGCCTCGGCGTATTTGACCGCATTCGTCAACGCCTCGGCAATGTTCTCATAAATCACTTTCCATTGGATCGGCGTAATGACATCCAAATCCCCTTTACATACGAGCGGAACCGGGAGATGATGTTGAGCGGAAAATTCCTCAATGAATAATTTCACACGATTCAGTCCGATTTGCTCGAGCGGCGGTTTAATCTGTTTTAATGTCATCCGGATTTGTTCCATGCCTTCTTTGGAAATGTGGATGGCGTTTTCCAACAATTGTTTCGCCTTGTCGCGGTCCCCATCCATCAACCGTTTGGCCGCCTCCATCTGAATGAGCGCTCCAGCGAGCGAGTGGCCGATTTGATCATGGATGCGCTGCGACAGACGATTCCGTTCTTCCAACTGCAACGTATATTCCGACTGCTTGATGTATTGATGATATTCGCTGATCCTTCTTGTCAGCCGATGCAAATCATGGCGCATCTGATCGAGACGATCTTCTTGTTGTTCCATCCGCTCGATGTGCCGCTTGACTGCCGTCACGCTGACAAAACTGAACAATGCCACAAAGCCGTATAATTTCCCCGCCGATGGATCAAGCCAAACAATCGGAACAAGCAGCGCCGCCCATATCCCCCATAGTCGGGGAATGTAGAACGAAGCCAACTCATATCCATTGAAAGGCAACAATAAAACAAATAACGGCTCCACATAGACGCTCGACAGAATCACAAGAACGACGGAACACAGCGCCGCTCTCTTTTTCCACCTCACATTTCGAACGATAGAAGCAAACAAACTGAGACAAAAATAAATCAGAGAGGACAGGACAAACCAAGATCCTTCCCTCTGTTCCGATGAGATATAATCGAACGCTGTATATCCCCATACAATGAGTTTGTAAAACAGAAGCAAAAGTTCCATAACGCTCCCTCAACCGATTTTTCCTGTTAAGTAATAAACGGCAATTTGCGTTCGATGCTGCAGTCCGGTTTTGTCCAAAATCGATGTGATGTAATTGGCCACCGTTCCCTCAGAGAGAAATAGATGTTTGGCAATCTCTTTATTCGAAAGCCCTTTCGCAATGAGGGCCATAATGTCCAGCTCTCGTTCCGTAAACAAGCTTTTGTCGATTTTCACCGCTGGCTCTGTTTCTCCTTTTAGGTTGGACTTAATTTTATCCATCACGATATCTTGCATTACCACTTGGCCGTGATACACCGCTTTGATCGCTTCGCGGATTCGTTCCGGGTCCGTATTTTTTAAAAAATATCCTTTTGCGCCGTATTGAATGGCGTCTAGAATGTATTCATCATCATCAAACGTCGTCAAGATGAGCGGCTTCGTCTTCGTCTGCTCGCATAGGAGCTTGGTCGCTTCCACTCCATTCATGTTCGGCATGCGCACATCCAATAACGCGACATCAACTTCATGATGTCGACAATAGTCCACTGCCTCTCTCCCATCACTTACGGTCGCTACGACGTCAAACTCATCATACGTGCTTAAGATGATCCGCAGCCCTTCGCGGACAAAAGGATTGTCATCAGCGATCAGCACTTTCATTCGCGGAACATGGGACGAAGAACTATGTTCCATCTTTCTGATCCCCTTTCTTTGAACACTTTCCCACCTACGCTCACGCGTGGAAGTGGGGGGCTTCTTGATTCAGGATGATAAAGCGACTTTTTGATTTCTCCGAACAATCCCTTTCAATTCTTTTGACGGACGGAGATTTACTTTTTATTTTAATGAATAAGAAGGATTTCTTCCATTGCGGTTCAGGAGATGGGCCAAAGCAAGAGCAGGATATCGGACAAATCGTGTACGGAAATGTTCTTCGGTAAAAGATGAAAAAGGACTGACCCAAAACGCGAATACGTTTTAGATCAGTCTCTCTCTTTTCTCTTTACTGATTTCGTTCTGATTTCACTTGTCCAATAAAGAACAGTTCATACATCACCGGAACGATGACTAGCGTAAGCAATGTAGAAGAAGTAAGCCCACTAATGACTGTAATAGCCAGCCCTTTGGAAATTAACGTTCCTGATGCTTTCGTCAATGCAAGCGGAATGAGGGCAGCCACCGTCGCAAACGCCGTCATTAAAATCGGACGCAAGCGCGTTTTTCCTGCCTCAATGAGTGCATCGCGAATCGTCATTCCTTTTTGTTCGCGATTTTGCCCGATGCGGTCCACAAGGACAATCGCGTTTGTTGTGACAATGCCGATTAACATTAACAACCCGATCATCACACTCACCGACATCGGTTCGTTAGCGGCATACAACCCGAGAAGCGAACCAATCGGAACGAAAATGAGCGAGGATAAAATGATAAATGGAATTCGTGCCTTTCCAAATGTGATCAGCATGGTAACATATACCAGACCGATGGCAACTACCATCGCCAAACCAAGTTGTTGGAACGTCTCAACCATCTTTTCGATTTTTAACGAAACATCGTTTGTTTTTTCAAGTGATGTCGAAGATGGGAGCTCGATGCTGGCGACTAGCGTCTTTTGTTCCTCATTTGGCAAAAACACGAACCCTAATTTGGGCACAAGCGCAAAAGAACTTACAAGCAACACAACCGATATCAATAAAATAACCGCTTTATGGTTTAATGCCCAAGCAATGACTTGTCCATAAACACGCTGCAACGCTCCTTCTTTTTCTTCAGACGGAACTTTTTTGAAGGAGAATTTCGCTAAAATCGGCACAATGGTGACCGCAACAAGCAATGACATAAGTAACGAGAAAACAATCGTTAACGCAAATGGCAAGAAAAATTCACCGGTAATTCCGCCAACAAAGCCAAGCGGCAAAAAGACGACAACCGTTGTAATCGTTGATGAGGTAATCGCCTTTAAAATTTCTTTTGTCGAAAAATGAATTGAAAAAACGAACATTTCATGTCATTCACGTCTTTAACCGTCCCGCAAACGTGCTGTTTTACAAACAAGCCGCGCCAAACAGCCGCTTCGTCGTAAGTTTGCATAACGATATGTTTTCGCCGATGAAAATGCCACCAGACGTTGCAAAACAAGTCATTGCGGAAGTGGACGCCATCACAACCGTGAGCGAATATATGAAACGCACCGTCACAAAACGATACGATGTCCCGAACGATCGTATTCAAGTCATCTACTCCGGCGTCGATGCGACGCGCTACATGCCGCCATGGACAGACGAAGGAAAACAAATGCGCACCGATATGCGCCAACGTTTTTTTGTTGAAGAAGATGACGTTATTTTATTTATCGGGCGGTTAAGCAAAACAAAAGGAGTACACGTGTTAATCGAAAGTATGAATCACGTATTAGCTAAACATCGAAACGCAAAGCTCGTCATCGTTGGAGGGAAATGGTTCAGCGACAATCGGGCGAACGATTACGTACGCTTTCTTCATCAACTAGCAAAACCTTACAACGACCGAATTCAATTTACAAACTACATCCCGTCTGAACATATTCCACACATATTCACGATAGGCGATGTGTTCGTTTGCAGTTCGCAATGGCACGAGCCGCTCGCCCGCGTGCATTACGAAGCGATGGCGGCAGGCGTGCCAATCATTACGACAAACCGCGGCGGAAATCGCGAAGTGATCGAACATAACAAAAACGGGCTCGTCATTGACGACTATGCGTCACCAAAAGCATTCGCCCAGGCGATATGCGAATTGCTAGGGAATAAAGAAAAAGCGCTCGCACTTGCTTACGAAGGACGAAAACGAGCGGAAACAATGTTTTCCTTCGCAAACACAGCCGAGCAGCTGGAACGTGTGTATATTAAGATTTGCCAATAAGCGATACCGATACGATATGTTCGAGCGGGATCGTGATCGTTTTTTCTTCATCACTTACGATAAAGACGACTTTTTTCTTATCGCACGTTTGAACAATGCCTTCATACGTGCGGTTTTTCGTTTTCAATTCACACGTCACCGGTCGAAGTTCATTCGGAAGCGTCGCTAAAAATTCAAGGCGCTCAGCCGTATTCATGTCACGAAAATTCGCAAATGACGGCGGCGGATACGACGGCTTTTCTTTTTTCGTTCGAAACGTCTGTTGCATATAACACGTTTTCGGTCCTAAATTCGGCTGAACAATATACAACAACGACGCATTTTCCACACGCTTTTTCATTCCCACAC
This sequence comes from Geobacillus sp. G4, assembly GCF_040327975.1. NCBI lineage: Bacteria > Bacillati > Bacillota > Bacilli > Caryophanales > Anoxybacillaceae > Geobacillus > Geobacillus sp. G4. The sequence goes on along the minus strand of NZ_JBEPJY010000020.1, from coordinate 737 downwards.
CCCTCCTTTTTACGAATATATGCGCAAAAAGAAAGGGGCATGCTAAGGAGATCCATATCAAATTTACAAGTTACTCATCTCTTATGAACGATACGTCTCAGTTTATAAATGTCCTCTAACACATCATCTATACATTGAACATTAAAATCCCTTTCTATAAGTATGTACTTTGGATTGGTGCGTTGCAATATCCACTCTGTTGATATTAAAATCTCTTCATTAAGGGAATTGGAATGTGTATCTCTCAACACCCCCTCATTGTCCCTCTCGAATCCAGATACATGAATGCACTCGATTTTTTCAAAAGGATATTCTGAAACATATTCTTCGAAAGCATAGTTATTATTTAAGGCTGTTACATAAGCATTTGTAACATCGAACAATATTTTTATACGAGAGTTTGCATCCTTCAGTAATTCTTTAAAAAATCTCCCCTCGTTTAATCGACTTCTGTTAGATAGTTTATTTTGTGTAATATTCTCTAGGAGTATTTGATTAGAAAAAAAGCTTGATACAATTTCCAAATTTCTTTTCATGATGAGTATATTTTCCATATCATACTCTATCGGAAAAACTTTCGATAAATAAACGTCATGCATGTGAGAGTAGGCGACATGATCTGAGTAATATACTGCTTCTACATACTCACTATAAAAAGCAGGCTCTTCACCACAAGTTGTACTTGAGATTTTAAGATAGGTATGCATAGGGAAAATAGAGGATACAAAAAATGCGAA
>NZ_JBEPJY010000019.1:0-34486 GCF_040327975.1 Geobacillus sp. G4 | reverse complement strand
CAAACGTTGAAAGCGGACATGGACGCGGTCAAAGGTGACGTGCAAACGTTGAAAGCGGACATGGACGCGGTCAAAGGCGACGTGCAAACGTTGAAAGCGGACATGGACGCGGTCAAAGGCGACGTGCAAACGTTGAAAGCGGACATGGACATGATCAAGGGCGACGTGCAAACGCTCAAAGAAGGGCAACAACGGCTTGAAGCGAAAGTTGAACGGGTCGAAGAAAAAGTTGACAACCTCGCAACAGAAATGCGGAGCCACTTTCGCCACATCGAGAACATGCTTCATAAGCATCAGGCCGCTCTTGATCTGGCTTCGCGCGAGTTCTCTTCCAAACAGGCATCCATCGATTATTTGATGAAAAAAGTGACAGAGCATGATATGGAAATTTTCCACTTAAAAAATTATCTCCAACCATAATGTTCTTCACCGCAACAAAGAAAAAAGTCTAAAAGGCCGGTGGTAACTAGGAAAATGCGATGGAATAAGGCGTGTTTTCACTGGTCTTCTAGACAGCTTTTTCAGCATATGCTTTATAGAGGAAAGATCTGAGTCACAGGGAGGAAGCGATATGGCGGCCCGGATCGTGAAAACGGGGTATGCGTTGGCGTTTTTGTGCATCATTGCCGGCATTGTGTATTTTTTTGCCGCCAACTGGCCGGGGATGGGGCGAGAGGTGAAAGTCGGAATCAGCATCGGCATGATGGCGGCATTTTACATCGCAAGCGCGGCGCTTTGGGGCCGCCATCGTTTCTTAGGGCGCTGGATGCTGATCGGCGGGGTGTTGTCATTTGGCATTGCGTTGGCGTTGCTTGGACAAATTTACAATTCGCATGCTGACAGTTATTGGCTGTTTCTTGCCTGGCTTGCGCCGACCGCTTTGTTGGCGCTGCTGACAAAAGAACGGGTGCTGTCCGTGATCGCGATTGGGTTGTTGCAGCTTGCGTGCTGGTTTTATTATTTTCCGTCCGCTTATCGGATTGAGTGGACGGAATGGTCGTCGTTTGGTTTGCTCTTATTGTTTGCAGCGATCAACGGCGTGCTGGTTGGTGTCAGCCGTACGCCGTTAGTCGCCCATCTCGCTTATATTGCCATGCAAGGTTGGCTGCTTGTGATTGACGTAACCGGTTTTTCCTATGGGCGCGACGCATGGTGGCCATACGTGTATACCGTGTTGCTCGCCGTGTTGCTTTATTATTTTCTTGTCATCGCCAAGCAGCGGCCGTACGTGTTGTTGACGAGTTTGTTTGCTGGACTGTTTTTGTTCATTCAATACATTCGCTTGCTCGCAGATCATTTTGAAACGTGGCTGCTTCTCATTGGGCTTATGGCGGCCGCTGCTGTGCTGTGCGGCGGCGTTGTGCTATTGCGGCGGGCTGGGCTGTTTTCAGCGGAGACGAAAGCTGGAAGGCGTTTTTTGGCGTCGTTTCAAGCGATTGTCACGCTTGCGGCTTCCGCGTTGGCCATACAAAGCCTGCTTGGCTTGTATTTCCTTTGGACAGAGTCATGGTCGCCTTACGTGCTCTTTTTCATTTCCATCTTTGGATTTGTCGTTCCCGCCTCATTTGGCCGGCGTTGGAATCCGGTCGTTCGTTATACACTGCTTGCTATTGGTTACGGGCTCGGGGTGGCGATGGCGTGGGAGGTCTCGCGGTCGACTCTGTTCCTCTATGCCATTGGGCTTGCGATTGGCGTCATCCGATCATCAGACAGCGGAGTGCGCCGGTTGACGACGGCGGCGCTGACGGTCTATTTAGGGATCGCCTTAAGTTCGGTGATGGATGACGGCCGGATGGTGTTGCTCACCTTGGCTTTGGTCAACGGCGGGTTGTATGCGTATGGCCGCTTTCGCGAAACGCCGTTTCTCACTCCGCTTGTCTTGGCGTTCGGCGCGCTTGGGATTGCGACAAGCGTTGATGTGTTTGCGGCTGATGGACTGTACGTGACGTTGAATATCGCCATGATTTTGGCGCTTGCCTTCTTTCTTTTCCGCGGTCGGCAACTGGAGCGGAAGACCGCTTGGGTGTACACAGCGCTTTATCTCGTGCTGAAATATTATGAACTCGCATGGAATTTGCTTCATAAATCGGTCAGTTTGCTGGCGGCGGGAGCGGTGTTGCTCGCATGGGCGGTATGGCTTGAGAAACGAAATGGCTTCACATGGAGGCTGGGCGTGCGCTGGGGGCGGCGCGTTTCGTTGTTGACGCTCATAGTCGTGATCGCTCAATTTTCATTTTTAGGTTATACCGTGTGGCAAAAAGAACGATTGTTGCGATATGGTGATGTAGTAAAGTTGGAACTTGAACCGTTGGATCCACGCTCCATGTTGCAAGGGGATTATATTCAGCTTCGGTACGATATTTCCACCATTCCGTCGCTTGACGGAAGCGGACGGGTGCAAGTCGGGCTGCGAAAAGGAGAGGACGGGGTGCACCGTTTGGCTGGCGTATATATGGTCAATGGGGAAAAAAGGCCGGGATACACGCCGCAACCGGGGGATGTGATCATCACCGGTACGTTTCACGGCCCGCAAGTCGTGTATGGCATTGAATCGTATTTCATTCCGGAAAAAACGGGGATGAAACGGCAAGAGAATGTTCGGTTTGCCTATGTGCGCGTGAGCGAAAACGGTGATGCGCTGCTCGAAGCGATCCGTGCTGAATAAGGATGGCGGGGGAAGCAGGAAAAACTACTCCCCCGCGTAACGATCCAGCACGCGGTCAACCGCGCTGCCGTATGTTTCGCCAAATAAATTTAGATGAACGAGCAAGTAAAACAGCTGGTAGAGTGGTTTTCGGCCATGATAATCAGCCGAGAGCGGCATAAGCTCGCGATAGCTCTCATAAAACCGGACTGGGAAGCCGCCAAACAGCTCGGTAAACGCGATCTCAAACTCATGATGGCCATATAAAACAGACGGATCGATCAAATACGGCACTCCGTCTGGTCCTGGAATCCAGTTGCCGCTCCATAAATCGCCATGCAAAAGCGACGGAAAACAGTCATCCGGGAGCCATTGGTCAAGCCGCTCGAGCAGCCATTCGAGACGTTTGCGCCGCTTGACGGGCAGGAGGCCTCTCTCCGCCGCTCGCGTTATTTGTGGTCTAAGGCGGGCGTCGTGGTAATAGTCGGTCCAGCGGCCGTACCAGCCGTTGCGCTGCGGCAGCATGCCGATATAGGTATCGCGGTCAAGCCCGAACGCCGGTCCGCGGCATTGATGGAGGCGGGCAAGGCCGCGGCCGAGCTGTTCGGCCGTCTGTTCCGTTTCTGTTCCTTCGATCCACTCCAAGACGAGCCAGCCCCAGCCGTCCGCTTCCCCGAAGCCGAAGGTATGCGGAACGTTGATGGCACGTGCTTGCCTGATCAGCTCGAGGCCCATCTGTTCGGCAGCGAAAAATCCACTCGGCGGGAAACGTTGCATTTTGATAAAGTACGTTTGTTTGCCGCTTTGGACGCGATAGACGTCATTGATGTCGCCGCCTGATACGCGGCGCCAATGGCGGATGTGGGAGTGGTCGCCGATCGATTCGAGCGCCATTTGCAACATCGTTTCTTTGGTCATGGATCCACCTCCGCCAACTGCTCATTGAGCTCGTTCAGCACTTCACCGATTTTTCGCTGATGGATGACAGCATCGGCGAGATCGTCCAGTTCTGTCGGTTCCCAATTGATGATCACGAGTTTAGCCCCACTCCGCTTGGCAACAAGCGGCAGCTGGTTGGCTGGGGATACCTGCAGAGAGGAGCCGAGCACAACGAACAAGTCCGCTTGGCGGGCCGCTTCCCACGCTTGATCGATGGCTTTCTCCGGCAGCGGCTCGCCAAACAGCACGACCGACGGGCGCAAAACTCCGCCGCATTCGCACGTCAACACACCGTGCAAATAGACAAAGCTGGGTTTTGACTCCCCGCACCGCTGACAATGGACGGTGCGGAGCGAGCCATGAAGTTCGATGACGCGTCGGCTTCCCGCTTCTTGGTGAAAGCCATCGACATTTTGCGTCACAATCGTTTGCACGATCCCGCGCCGCTCCCAATCGGCCAATAAGCGGTGTCCGTCATGCGGTTGGCATTGTTGCAAGGTGCGAATGCGATATTGGTAAAACTCGACGAACGATTCACGGCGATGGTACAGCGCATCGATGGTAGCGAGTTCGCTCGGGTTAAAACGCGCCCACAGCCCGGTGCGCGGCGAGCGGAAATCGGGCAGCCCGCTTTCGGTTGACATGCCGGCGCCGGTCAGCACGACGGTGTGGCGCGAGGTGGCCAGCCATGAGGTGATGGTCATTCTGTTTCCCTCCTTACTGTCGCAACCATAGCGACTCTCGTTTCTGCTGCTTCATACCTTTCCACCAATCATTTTACTTTTCCTTTTCACTCGTTTCCAGTATGATAGAAATGAAAGAAAAAATGGACAAGGAGGCGGGAATCCATGAGCAAAAAAGTGTTGATCATCACCGGCGACGCTGTTGAGGCGCTGGAGGTGTATTATCCGTATTATCGTTTGTTGGAGGAAGGGCATGACGTAACGATTGCCGCGCCGAAGAAAAAGAAACTGCACACCGTTGTCCATGATTTTGCCGACTGGGATACGTATGTGGAAAAACAAGGCTATTTGATCGACGCCCATGCATCGTTCGCCGAGATCGACCCGACGCAATACGATGCGTTAGTCATTCCAGGCGGGCGGGCGCCGGAATACATTCGCCTTGATGAAAACGTGCAGCGCATCGTCCGTCATTTCTTTGAGGCGAATAAGCCGATTGCCGCAATTTGCCACGCCTCGCTCATTTTTGAAACGATGCCGGATTTGTTGAAAGGACGGAGCTTGACAGCGTATATTGCCTGCAAACCCGGTGTCGAAGCGCTCGGAGCAACGTATGTGTCTGACAATACGGTCCATGTTGACGGCAACCTTGTCTCCGCCCATGCGTGGCCGGATTTGCCGGCGTTTATGCGCGAGTTTCTCCGCTTGCTTCAATAGTGGAAGAGAATGGCCTCCCTTTGGGCTAAAGGAAGGGAGGCCGTTGTTTTGTTGTGTCGCCGACCGTTTGCCGTTCGGACCAACCGTGTGGGGCGGCAGGACAGATGGTTGCTTGGCGACCTCCGTTTTGTTCCGTGCTTTGATTGCCCAATAGATGCCGAATGGGACGGCCGCACCGGTGGCGAATTCGAAAATGGACCGCATAGCCCCAAGCCTAAACGCAATGCGGCGGTAAGCAAGAAGCGGCCGCGGCAAAGAGGTTGATGGAGGATAAGGGTTGTCTTTTTCCCATTCATGAGATAACATTTGTACCATAGAGTGTCTTACCATGAAATAGAGAAAAGGAAGGCGGTTATCTATGGCATTACCAGGCGGGGCAGCGATGAACATTACGATTCGTCTCCAGTTCGAAAAAGATATCGTCTCATTCAGCGATATCGCCGCCGCGATTGGCAAAGCGGGCGGGGACATTGTCGGGATTGACGTCATTTCATCAAGCAAAGTCCATACGGTGCGCGACATCACCGTCAGCGCGCTCGACACGAAGCAGTGCGATTTGATCATTGAGGCGCTGAAAAAAATTCAAGGCGTCAAAATCATCAACGTTTCCGACCGCACGTTTTTGATGCACATCGGGGGGAAAATTGAAACAAATTCAAAAATCCCAGTGAAAACGCGTGATGACTTGTCGCGGGTGTATACGCCTGGCGTGGCGCGCGTCTGCACGGCCATCGCTGAAGATCCGCGCAAGGCGTATTCGTTGACGATTAAACGGAATACGGTAGCCGTGGTTTCGGACGGCACCGCGGTGCTCGGGCTGGGCGACATCGGCCCGTATGCGGCGATGCCGGTCATGGAAGGGAAAGCGATGCTGTTTAAGGAATTTGCCGGAGTGGACGCGTTTCCGATTTGCTTGAACACGAAAGATACGGAAGAGATCATCCAAATTGTGAAAGCGATCGCCCCGGCGTTTGGCGGCATTAACCTCGAAGACATTTCCGCTCCGCGCTGCTTTGAGATTGAAAAGCGGTTGAAGGAAGAGCTCGACATCCCGGTGTTCCATGACGACCAACACGGCACGGCGGTCGTGCTCTTGGCCGGGTTGCTTAATGCGTTGAAAATCGTCGACAAAAAGCTCGAGGACATTAAAGTGGTTCTCACCGGCATTGGCGCCGCTGGCATCGCCTGCACGAAAATTTTGCTTGCGGCCGGCGTACGCAACATTATCGGGGTCGACCGCCACGGCGCCATCCATCGCGATGAAACGTATGAAAATCCGTATTGGCAAGAATATGCGCAAATCACGAACCCGGATAATCTGAAAGGAAGCTTGTCCGATGTCATCGCCGGCGCAGATGTGTTTATTGGCGTCTCAGCTCCCGGCATTTTAAAAGTGGAAGATGTGAAAAAAATGGCGCGCGACCCGATCGTGTTTGCGATGGCCAACCCGATTCCGGAAATTGATCCGGAGCTGGCCGAACCGTACGTGCGCGTTATGGCGACCGGACGTTCTGATTATCCGAACCAAATTAACAACGTCCTTTGCTTCCCGGGCATTTTCCGCGGGGCGCTCGACTGCCGGGCGAGAGAAATTAACGAGGAAATGAAGCTTGCCGCTGCGAAGGCGATTGCCTCTGTCGTGACGGAGGATGAATTGAACGAAACATACATCATCCCGAGCGTCTTCAACAGCAAAGTCGTTGAACGCGTCAGACAAGCGGTCATCGAAGCCGCTTACCGCACTGGGGTGGCGCGGAAGGACAATATCCCGGTTGGCGGATATACAGGGCAGTAAAGCAAGGAATGCGATGGAACCGACGGACGGCTTCCTTTATAGGGGAAGCCGTTTTTTTGGCTGCAGGAGCGGGTCTAACTGTGGCTGCGGCGGGCTAAATCTAGTTTAGGGATAGGAAATCAAGCGCTTAAGGGGCGAATGGCCGATGATCAATCAATATTTCCAAAAAATCAATGAACATCTGGAACTCGTTTTAAGCCATGAAAAGGACAATCTAAAAAAGGCCGCCCATATGGTAAGCGAAGCGATTCAAAACGGCGGAATCGTTCAGTTATTCGGATGCGGCCACTCCCATATTTTGACAGAGGAAGTGTTTTACCGGGCGGGAGGGCTTGTTCCGGTGAAACCGATCTTTGTCGAGCCGCTGATGCTTCACGAAGGGGCGGTGCGGTCGTCCATGTTGGAGAGAATGAATGATTTGGCACAAAATTTTATCAATCATGAGGATATCCGTCCTGAAGATGTGTTTTTTGTTTTGTCCACATCGGGGCGCAATCCTGTTCCGATTGATGTGGCGTTGGCAGCAAAGGAGAAAGGGGCGTACACGATCGCGATTACATCTTTGGAATATTCGAAGAGTCAACCGTCGCGGCATAAGAGCGGTCGGTTATTGTATGAAGTGGTGGACTTGGTGATTGACAATCATTGTGTGAGAGGAGACGCGATTTTAGCTCATCCGAATGTTTCCGTTCCATTTGCCCCTACTTCGACCGTGATCGGCAGCGCGATTTTAAACGCCGTTTTCGCCGAGGCGATTGTCCTCATGGCGGAAAATGGAATAGAACCGCCGATCTTTTTAAGCGGCAACATTGAGGGGGCGGACGAACATAACCGCCGATGGGTGGAGAAATATAAAGAACGCATTCCGGTGTTGGTTAAGGGGCATCAACTATCGCAATAGAAGAGGCGCTCTATAGCCAACCGCCATCCGTTCTTGCTAAAATAGTAGCAAACGATGAGACGGTGGGGGATGGAGATCGATGCGCTTTGACGAACGGGTGCGGCTGTATGCCGATAGGCTGAACGACACGGATGACCAAATTGTTGACTATATTATGGAGCACCGCGAGGAGATCGCCGATATCCCGATTCAAAAAATGGCAGAAGCGCTTTATACGGTGCCGAATACGATCGTCCGGTTCGCCAAAAAACTCGGATATAAAGGATTTGCTGAGCTGAAGGCGGCGCTGGCGCTCGAGCAGCGGGCCGAGGCGGCTGCACTGGCCGGCGGCACGGTCATTGAAAAAACGAAGGAGCTGCTTGATGAGCGGCTCATTGAGGAAGCGGCAGGCAAGCTGCATGAGGCAAAACACGTTTTTTTCTACGGCGTTGGCGATTCCGCTTACTTTTGCGAGATGATGGCCAAACATCTGCGCTGCATCGGCAAACGAGCTGATTTTTTTGTACAGCGCCACGATATGTTGTATAACGCCGACCGTTGCGGGGAAAAAGACGTCGTTTTTGTTATCAGCGCATCTGGAGAGACAAAGCAAGTGCTTGAGGCGGTGGCGGCCGCGAAGCAAAATGGGGCGTTTGTCATCAGTTTGACGCATTTTTGTCCAAATTCGCTTGCCGACTTGGCTGACTTCCGTCTGTATTGCTGGGCGCCGAAGCAGTTTTTAAACAAGTACGACGTCACCGACCGAACGTCTCTTTATCTCGTACTGCGGGCGTTGAGCGAACGGTATTGGAAAACGTACGGCAAGTGTGTATAAATACACAATTGAAACGAATAACGGCGTGAGAAAGGTGAAAAAGTAAGAAGATCCCGATCTTCTTGCTTTTTTTCTTTTATAATAGGATCGACAGACGGCAGGAAAAGAGGGGATGGGAAAAATGGAACTGAAACAGCTGACGAACGTTCGGCTGATCGATGTAGGATTGGCGTTGTCCACTAAGGGAGAAGTCATTCGCCATCTTGTCGACAAGTTGCACAGAGAAGGCAAACTGTATTCGGCCGATTCGTTTTATCAAGCGGTCATGGAGCGGGAAGCGCTCTCTCCGACGGGGCTTGAAGCGGGCCTAGCCATTCCGCACGGCAAGTCAAAATCGGTCAAGGAAGCTGCCTTCGCGGTGGCGAAGCTCGTCCGGCCGATTCGCGACTGGGAGAGCATCGATCCGGCGAATCAAGTGGAACTCGTCTTTTTGTTAGCGATTCCGGAGGAAGAGGCGGGATCAACGCATTTGGATTTGCTGGCGGAACTGGCCAAGCGGCTATCGCGTACTGAATATCGTAAGCGGTTGCAGCAATGTCAAACGGCAGAAGAGCTGTATCGTGCTCTTGATGAGGAAACGGTGGGAGCCGCTGCTCAAACGGCGTCGGCAGGGAAAACGATCGTCGCTGTGACGGCCTGTCCGGCCGGCATCGCCCATACGTATATGGCGGCGGAAGCTTTAGAGCAAGCTGGTCGGGAAATTGGGGTTACGGTGTATGTCGAAAAGCAAGGAGCAAACGGCATTGAAGACCGACATACGGAAGAGCGGCTACGAAAAGCGGAAGCGGCGATTTTTGCCGCCGATGTGGCGGTGAAAAACGAAGAGCGGTTTGCCCATTTGCCGGTGTACCGAACGACAGTTGCGGCGCCGTTGAAAGACGCAAAAGGCGTTCTTTTGAAAGCGCTTGAGAAGGCCAAGAAGGAAGGAAAACGGGAATATGAGCCGGCGAAGGCAGCGCCGGCGCCGGAGCGAGTTTCATGGAAGACGGAAGTGAAAAACGCCATTTTGACTGGCATTTCTCATATTATTCCGATTATCGTCGCCGGCGGAATGATTTTGGCGTGCGCCGTACTCATCGCTCAGGCGTTCGGCCTCCAACAAGTGTATGATACGGAAAATTCGTGGTTGTGGATGCTGCGCAAACTAGGCGGCAATATGCTTGGCACGCTCATGATTCCGGTGCTGTCCGCTTACATGGCGTATGCGATCGCCGACAAGCCGGCGCTCGGTCCGGGATTTGCCGCCGGGATTGCTGCGACGATGATTAACGGCGGTTTTTTAGGCGGCATGCTTGGCGGCTTTTTGGCCGGCTACTTTATGAAGTGGTTGAAAAGGCAACTTCCGCCAAAAGGGGCGTTCTCGGGATTTATCAGCTTTTGGCTGTATCCGGTCATCGGTTCGCTCGTTGTCGGAGCGCTCATGCTGTTTGTGTTCGGCAAGCCGGTCGCGGGGCTCAATAATGCGTTGCTGGCTTGGCTTGACAACTTATCCGGACGCAGCGCCATTTTGCTTGGCGCGATTTTAGGCATTATGGTGTCGTTCGATTTAGGCGGGCCGGTCAATAAAGCGGCGTATACGTTCTGCATCGGAGCGATGGCGAGCGGCAACTTCATTCCGTACGCGGCGTTTGCCTCAGTGAAAATGGTGTCGGCGTTTTCCGTTACGGCGGCGACGCTTTTGTTCAAACGGTATTTTGAAGAATATGAACGCGAAGTCGGCAAATCGACATGGATTCTTGGGCTCGCGGGCATTACCGAAGGAGCCATTCCGTTTATGATCAACGATCCACTGCGCGTCATCCCGTCGCTTTGCATCGGGTCGGCAGTGACCGGGGCGATCGTCACGGCATCGCAAATCGGCCTTAACGTTCCAGGAGCTGGCATTTTCTCGCTCTTTGTTTTGCAAGGGGCGCCGTTATGGAAAGCGGGAGCCATTTGGCTTGGCGCCGCGCTCATCGGAGCGTTCATTTCGATGGTGCTGCTTGTCGCCACGCGCATCCAAAAGGTAAAAGCGCAGCAACGATAAGACAAACGAGGTGAAACCATTGAAGCGGTATGTTCATATCGTTCCCCATGTGCATTGGGACCGCGAGTGGTATTTTTCGGCAGAGGAATCACGCATTTTGTTAGTGAATGATATGGAAGAAATATTGGAAATGTTAGAGACGAATTCTGATTACCCGCACTTTGTTCTTGACGGACAAACGGTCGTATTGGAAGACTATTTGGCCGTCAAACCGGAGCAAAAAGAGCGCATTCGCCGCCTTGTCCAAGAAGGAAAGCTCATCATCGGCCCGTGGTATACGCAGACGGATGAAATGGTCGTCGGCGGCGAGTCGATTGTCCGCAACTTGCTCTATGGGCTGAAAGACTCCCGGGAGTTCGGGGAGCCGATGAAAATCGGCTATCTCCCCGACTCGTTCGGGCAATCGGCGCAACTGCCGCAAATTTTAAACGGCTTTGGCATCAAGCGGGCCATTTTTTGGCGCGGCGTGTCGGAACGGCATGGCACAGACAAGACGGAATTTTATTGGGCGAGCGATGACGGTTCGAAAGTGCTCGTCCAACTGTTTCCGCTCGGCTATGCGATCGGCAAATATCTTCCGACTGATGAAGCAAAACTCAAGGAGCGGATGGACAAATACTTTTCCGTTTTGGACCGTGGGGCGACGACCGATCATATTCTCATTCCAAACGGCCATGACCAAATGCCGATTCAAAAAAATATTTTTGAAGTGATGGATCAATTGAAAACATTGTATCCGGAGCGCTCTTTTTTCCTAAGCCGCTATGAGCATGTATTTGAAGAGTTGGAAAAGGCGGAAAACCTGCCTGTTCTTCGCGGCGAGTTTTTGGACGGCAAATATATGCGCGTCCACCGCAGCATTTACTCGACGCGCATGGACATTAAAGCGGCGAACGCCCGCATTGAAAACAAAGTGACGAACGTGCTTGAGCCGCTCGCCGCGATGGCGTCAACGCTTGGGTTTCCGTACGAGCATCGGCTGATGGAGCTTATTTGGAGAGAAATGCTGAAAAATCACGCCCATGACAGCATCGGCTGTTGCTGCTCCGACACCGTCCACCGCGACATTTTGGGGCGCTTTGCGCTCGCTGAGGAGCGAACCGACCGCCTTATTTCCTTTTATATGCGCAAAATCGCCGATGCGATGCCGTCGGATCGGTCGGTCGACAAGCTGGTCGTGTACAATACGCTTCCATATGAGCGCAATGAGCCGATCGAAGCGGAAATCACGACGAAGTGGAAAGCGTTCCGTCTCGTCGATGAGTGCGGGGAACCGGTAGAGTTTGAAGTGGTGGATGAAACGACTGTCGACCCAGGCTTGATCGACCGGCAAATCGTCCATTACGGCAACTACGATCCGTTTATTCGCTGTACGATCCATTTCCGCGACCGCATTCCAGCGATGGGGTATAAGGCGTATTTGGTGCAAGAGGCGGAACAGATGAACAAACAGGCACCAACGCCTGTTGATCAAATGGATACGCCGTTTTATACCATCACCGTCAATGAGAATGGGACGATCAATGTATATGACAAACAGCTGAAGCGGACATTCCGAGAGGTGCTTTTACTTGAGGACGTGGGTGATGACGGTGATGAATATGACTTTTCCCCGCTGCCGGGCGATGAACCGATTTTTAATAAGGAAGTAAAGGCGACCTATTCCTTGCGGCAAAATGACTATTTTGCTTATGCTGATATCGCCTACCGGTTGCCGTTGCCGGCGGATCTTGACAGCCGGAAAGCGAAGCGGCGCGACAGCTTTATGGATGTTTCCATTCATCTCACCGTGCCGATGACCGAGCCGAGGATTGATGTTCGGGTGCGCATCAACAACGCAGCGAAAGATCACCGCGTCCGCATGCACGTGCCGACTGGCATTGCTTCTTCCCATTCGGTCGCGGACAACCAGTTTGGCGTCATCCGGCGGCCGGTCGTCGACCCGGCGATCGACGTGTGGGAGCAGGAAGGATGGGATGAGCGGCCGGATGCGATTTACCCGATGCTTACGTATGTGGGGTTGTCGAATGAAACGGGCGGCGTGGCGGTCTTAACGAACAGCACGAGAGAATACGAGATTGTCGGAAAACAGCGCGATACGATCGCGGTGACGCTTTTGCGCAGCGTCGGCTATCTCGGCAAAGAGGAGCTTGTGCGCCGGCCCGGGCGGCCGTCCGGCATTAAAATAGCGACGCCGGATTCGCAAATGCTCGGTGTGAGCGAGTTGCACTTCGCGTTGACGACGCATCGCGGAACGACGGAAGAAGCAAATGTCGCCAAACGGGCGAAACAGTTTTTGACGCCGTTGTATACGTACAACAAACTGCCGTACGATGCGATGAAAATGAACCCAGTTTCGTTCTCCGTGCCGTATGAATACAGCTTGTTTTCGCAGCTTGGCGGCGAAGCGGTATTGAGCACGGTGAAGCAAAGCGAAGATGGCCGCGGCATCATCCTCCGCTTTTACAATTCAACGCCAACGATAACGACGGCGGCGTTCCAATGGAACAAGCCGTTTTCGGGCGTTTTTCGCGCGAATCTCAACGAGGAGCCGCTTGACTCGCTCGCGGCGGACGAATGCGGGACGTTTGCCGTCGAGGTGAAGCCGAATGAAGTGCAAACGGTGCTCGTTGTCGACTAGGAACGAAAAAGATCATGACAGAAGCTGGGGCTGATCGCCACCAGCTTCTTTTTTAAAACAAGAATGTGAATATCTCCCCTGTTTTGCAACACAGCTGTAACAATTGTTAAACGAAATGGTCCAAAAAAGAGGCTGTCAACTCCCTTTTTCCTAGAAAAATGTGGGTGGCTAGAATAATAGAGGGGAAAAAGGAAGGGCAGTTAGTGAAAGGATGCCGCTTCCAATCGTTGCAACTGCCGTGATGGGCAGCCAACTGGCAATGAAAACAAGCGCTTGTTTTTCCGGGTGTTGCCAGCCTGCGTTTTTTTCCATTTTAGCCCAAAAATATTACAAAAAACCCGTGTTATAATGAGGGCGAAGGCAAGGGAACAACGAAACCGTTCCTCTTCAAATCTCATCGTGTAGGCATGACTGACGGACGCAATATCTCTGAAACTTTCAAATAGAGGATACAAGGAGGAATTCCGATGAAGAAAAAAATGGTAGCAACAATCGCAGCTTCGGTCGCACTCGCCGGCGCTTCGTTCGCGGCAACGAAAACGGAAGCAGCTGGGACGACGTGTCCGACAGCGAATGCGTATCAAGTAAAATATGTCAGCACAAACGTTCAAGATTTTGAGAAATGGCTGCAACAATACTTCCCGTTCGTGTCGTTCCAACCCGTAAAACCGGCAACACAACAACCGGCGGCAAAACAGCCAACGACAAAACCGCAAGCGCCGGCAACGGTCAAACAGCCAGCGACGAAACCGGCTGCGAATACGCCAGCACCGGCGAAAACGCCAGCGACGGCCCCAACAGTAGCACCGCAAAAAGCAACTGGCTTAAACGCCTATGAGCAACAAGTCGTTGAACTGACGAATAAAGAGCGGGCAAAATACGGCTTGCCGCCGCTTCAAGTTGACTTGGCCCTCAGCAAAGTCGCACGCGAAAAATCGCGCGATATGGCCGTGAACCACTACTTCTCGCACAACAGCCCGACGTACGGTTCTCCATTTGAGATGATGAAAAAATTCGGCATCTCGTACACGGCTGCCGGGGAAAACATCGCCAAAGGCCAACGCACACCACAGGAAGTCGTCAATGCGTGGATGAACAGTGAAGGCCACCGCGCGAACATTTTGAACAAAAACTTTACGCACATCGGCGTTGGTTTTGAAGAAAATGGATATATTTGGACGCAGCAATTCATCCGCAAGTAAGAGACAAAAGAAATGCAAGTCGAGGGTGTCCCAAAAGGATCGGGACACTTTTTTTATGTATATAGGCATGAAACAATATGTTGTGTTTGGTTTAAGGAAAAACACCCTTTTGGGTCAGCCCTTTTTTATTTGAAAAATATTTCTCCGATCCCCTATAAAAATATGATATAATTTCCAAAGAAATTCGAAAGACGAAAGATTAGGGGGACAGCGGATGCGAATACGCGATTGGGACCGCAACCTAAAAGTGCGCCTGTTTGGCGAGGCGCTCATGAATACGACCTTTTGGATGTTTTTTCCGTTTATATCGATTTATTTTGCCGATGCCTTTGGCAAAGAGACAGCGGGGTTGTTGTTGATTGTTTCGCAGTTGTTCTCGGTCATCACCAATTTAATGGGCGGCTATTGTGCTGATGTATTCGGACGCAAGCGGATGATGGTGTTATCCGCCTACGGACAGGGGGCGGCGTTTTTCGTTTTCGCCTTGGCCAGCTCCCCGTGGTGGTCGTCGCCGTTTGTTGGATTTCTTAGTTTTACGCTGGCTGGCATTTGCGGGTCATTTTATTGGCCGGCGAGCCAGGCGATGGTGTCCGATGTGGTTCCGGAGAAAGACCGGAGCGATGTGTTTGCTGTGTTTTACACATCCATCAATATTTCTGTTGTCATCGGCCCGACAATTGGCGGTCTTTTTTATGCTGAGCATCGGTTTGCCTTATTGCTTTTGGCGGCATGTTCATGTTTTGCGATGGCAACACTGCTCTCCAAAACGTTGCGTGAGACGGCGCCTCTAGCCGCAGCCGGCCAACAAAGGAGAGGGACATGGCAGTCTTTTTTGCGCACGCAGTTCAAGCAGTATGCCATCATTGTACGCGACCGTGTCTTTTTCCTGTTTATCGTTGCTGGAGTGTTGGTGGCACAAACGTTTACACAGCTTGACTTGCTGATCCCGGTATATACAAAAGAAACGGTCGAAGCCGAAACATTGGCAGGATGGACGATTGACGGCGCGAGCGCCTTTAGTTGGCTCATTGCCGAAAACGGTCTGTTGGTCGCACTATGCACGGTGGCTGTGACGCGTTGGATGTCTCGCTACTCGGAGCGGCAGGCGTTTGTCGGTTCATCCGTCTTATACGGCATCTCGATGTGGCTGTTTAGTCAAACGTCTTCGCTGCTCGGATTGATCGCGGTCATGGCGCTGTTTACGCTGGCTGAGTTGATGACAGCTGGCTTGCAGCAGTCGTTCATTTCCCGCTTGGCTCCGGAGGCGATGCGCGGCCAATATTTTGCCGCCGCCAGTCTCCGTTTTACGATTGGGCGGATGTTGGCGCCGCTGTCGCTCGCCGCGGCGGAATGGATCGGCTATGCATGGACGTTTGTTGTCCTTGGGATGCTGGCGCTAGGAAGCGCGGCCTTATACGCCTGGATGTTTCAACAAGTCGGGCGGCGAATGGAGCGACCGAACGCTTCGTTTTCGCGATAATGGGCGGTGCAAACGGCTATCCGTTTTTCGCTCAGGCGGGTATAATAAAAAGCGCACCGTTGTTCGTGTAACATATATTCCCTGTCTCTGACATAAAGTGGAACTAGACAGCGAGAAGGAGAGGGGAAGCGCTCATGAAACCGCGCGTGTTCGAACCGGATGCCATTGAGGGGGAAACGGGAAGCCGCGGCGGTCAGAACGGCGCCGCGGCGTTGGCGCGCAGCGAAAAGAGGCAGCAGGCGCGCGTTTTGTCTCGGGAAAAGAGGAGAAAAAAGCAATACCGTCTCATCGGCTGGCTGCTTGTCGCCATCGTCGTTCTGTGGGGGGCGAGCACGCTTCTTTGGAGCGGGTATGGGGCGTTGAAGACGGCCGCGAGCCGAGAAATGGCCATTATGCGTTTAAAAGATGCGATCGAAGACCGCGATGTGGCCGCTTTGCAGGCGATGCTGCGGGTGACGGAGGAAAGCGTGCCGATCAACGAGAAAACGTTGGCGCCGTTGTTCGTGTATGTGGAACGGCACCCAGAAGCGTATAAACAGCTAGATCGGGAGTTTGCCCGCCAGCGCAAGAGCGGCCACGTGTATATTAAAGGATTGACATCTTACCCGCCGGTGTTTACGATTCATGTGTTTGAGGACCGGTATGTGTTTGAGCCAGCCCTCTATTTTCTCCATGTGCGCGTCGATGATCCGGAGGCGTCGCTTGTCGTCAATGGGGTGAAAACGGAAGAGGAGGCGACGAAAGACCCATTTGTCAAAAAAATCGGCCCGTATTTGCCGGGCGCGTACGCTGTGACCATCGTCCATTCGAACGGGAAAAAGAAAACCACCCGCGTCGAGCTGTTTGGCGGCGCTCGTGTCCATGAAGTCGACATCACGAAATGAACGAATAAGCAAATACCGCTTCCACGACGGCGGTAATGACAACATCTTGCGTCTGCACAGGCGGCGCTGATGAGGGAACGCTGAGAACAGCCGGACCGTATGGCGTCGGCCGGATCGATGACTGTTCTTTCAGTTCAATCGGCGTGTCATAAAGAGGCAAGCTGAGAGCGCGGGCGATGGCCAGCGCTTTTTCTTTGGCGTTTTTCACGGCCAACGCCAATGCCTGCTGGTAATAGGCTTGTTCGTTTGCTAGACGGAATTCCAAGCCGCGGGCGAGGTTTGCTCCATGGGCAACGGCCGCCTCGTAAATGGCGCCGGCTTTTTTAGGGTCGCGGACGGTGATTTCAAGCCAATGTTCGACTCCATAGCTGGATAATACGTCGGCTCCATTGTGATGTTCGTATTGGGGATAGATGGAAAACGCCGTCGTCTCCAAATCTTCTGTTTGCACGCCAAGCGCCTTGAGTGCTCCAATGACTGCGTCGGTGCGTTTCGCGTTGTCAGCAAGCGCTTCTTGAATATGGACGTGTTCGGTGCGCACCCCGAGCGCAATGAGGACGGTGTCTGGCTTGGCGATGACTGTCCCTTGGCCGGTGACGGTCAGTGCGGCGCGGGAGGCGGTTGGCGGTGTGGGGCGGTGCCAAGGCTGCATCGTGTTCCCTCCTTCTGCTGTTAGGCAGTTTTTTTGTCATCATCCGCCGCCTGCCAATAGTAGACGCGCGGCAGTCCGGCATAGCACCAATATTCTTTCAACAGCGAGATCGCGACAAAGGAGACAAGCTGCCAATTGATCGCTTTCATCCCGATTCCCCTTTCGATGGCCCTGTTACTATAGCCTATTCGAAACGGCCATTGTCCTATGCGCGCCGTCCAGTTGGCGATGAAACTTCTTTGGGCGCTTGTACGTATCATGGAATGGACATGCTATAATGAAAGAAAAGATAAAGAAGGAGAGGGACAATGAAGCAGCTGCTTCGTACGATATGGCGTTGGTTTGTCTCATGGAACGCAGGGGTCATCGTCGCGGTGATCGTATTCATCACTGCTGATTTTCGCTTTTGGCCTTCGATTTTATCCGGAATGGGGGCGATGTGGGGGGTGTCCGCCATCATGAAAAGGCGGCATCATCGCCTGCCGGCTGATGTGTCCGCTGAGGAGCTTGTCTACGTTCGCAGCCAGCTTGGCGAAGCGCGCGCGTTATGGAAGCGGCTGCGTCGCGCTCGCTATCGGCTTCGTTCTGTGGTGATGTGGCAAACGGTTTCCCGGTTGAGTGCCATCGTCGATCGAATCATTCGCGCCATCGAGCAACAACCACATCAACTGCGCCTCGCCCAGCCATTTTTCTTAAACGAATGGCCGACGGCGGTGGAGATGGTGGAGAAATACGTTTATTTGGCGCAGCAGCCGGTGCAAAGCGCCGATATGGCAAAAGCGTTGCAGGAGACGGAAAGAGTGCTTGACGAGCTGACTTCAGCGGCTGAACGGCAGTTGCTTGAGGTGTTATCGAACGACATCTGGTCGCTGCAAACGGAAGCGAAATGGCTCGAGCGATCGCTCCGACAATCGGATGGGCTTCGTCTGCCGCTGTCAAAGAAAGGAGAATGACGATGGACGAACGGAATCACGGGATGGAATCGACGGATTGGCTGCAAGGGCTGGAACGGACAAGTTCCCTTGATGAGCTGCTTGCAAAGCCGTTTTCTTCGCCGGCCGAATCGCGGCTCAAGGAGGAAGAAAAGCCGGCGCGCGCGCTTGATGCGTTGAAGCCTGAGCATCGGGAAAAAGCGCTTGCGCTCGCCAAACAAATCGACCCGGCCAACCATCAGGCCGTCTTGCAATACGGTGTGGCGGCGCAAGCCGAGCTGTCGAAGTTTTCTCATGCGATTTTGCATCATGTGCAAACGAAAGACGCTGGGCCGGTCGGCGAAGTGATCAGCGAACTGATGGCCAAAATTAAGGAGGTCAACCCCGATGACCTAATGCCGGCGAAAAAAGGGTGGCTGTCCCGCTTGTTCGGCGCAGTGGCCAAGCCGCTGCAAGAGATGGTGGCGAAATACCAAAAAATCGGCGTTGAAATTGACAAAATCGCTGATCGGCTTGAGAAGCACCGGCATTTGTTGCTTCGCGACATCATGATGCTTGAGACGCTCTATGAAAAAAACAAAGACTATTTTGAAGCGCTCAATATTTATATTGCGGCAGCGGAATACAAACTCGAAGAGCTGCGGACGAAGACGATTCCAGAAAAGCAAGCGGAAGCGGAGCGCTCCGGCGACCAAATGGCATGGCAGGATGTACAGGATTTGCGGCAGTTTGCCGAGCGGCTTGAGAAGCGGGTGCATGACCTAAAGCTCAGCCGGCAAGTGACGATTCAAACGGCACCGCAAATCCGCATGATTCAGCATATGAACGAAACGCTTGTCGAGCGGATTCAATCGTCGATTTTGCATGCCATCCCCCTTTGGAAAAATCAAGTCGTGATTGCCTTGACGCTGTTTCGGCAGCAAAGGGCGGCTGCGGCGCAAAAGCAGGTCGCCGAAACGACGAATGAGCTGTTATTGCGCAATTCGGAGATGTTAAAAACAAACAGCATCGAAATCGCCAAGGAAAACGAGCGTGGCTTGGTTGATATCGAAACGTTGAAGCGAACACAAGAAAATTTGATCGCTACGCTCGAAGAAACGTTGAAAATCCAAGCGGAAGGCCGCTTAAAACGGCAGCAGGCCGAACGCGAGCTGGCGGCGATGGAAGCGGAATTGAAACAGACGCTGCTTGCGCTGAAGCGACCGGAGCAATAAGGGCGGATAGGAGATCGTCCTGTTTCGGCTTGCGGCCAAACGTCCGATGGATCCGCCCATGGCTGTAGAAGAAAGCGCCGAAAAACCAAAGATCCTCATGCGAAACGGGTGTCTAGCGAACGAGAAGACACCCGTTTTTTCGTTCGCCATCTGTGTTATGATTTCCCAATTGAAGCTCCCCCACTTCCCTTTTGTACAGGGCGCAACCCAAAACGAAGTGGAGATGCAGCCATTGAATGTTCCAAACAAAGGTGGAGTCATTCACGTTGAAGCCCTGTTTGGAAGGAAGGAGAAGCGGCTGGCGTCTCAGACTGCAGCCGCCAACATTTGTTCCTCCTTCATAGGATGGGGGGATGGGGAGGCTCTTGATGATGCTGTTCATCCTCTTGTTCCGCTCGTTCACGATCGTTGCCGTCCGGGCGGGCGGCGCGGACATCAAACTCTTCTGCCGCCTCCGTTTGCCATTGGCGGCCGATGAGCGGGGCGTCTTTTTCACCGTGCTCGACAGTGACAAATCGCAGCACATAGGCGTGAAACAGCAATTCTCCGAACGCTGTAAGCAGAGCAGAGAAAAACGCCGCGTTTAATATGGCGGCGCCGGCGATGTCATAAAACGCGCCGATGCCGATCCATACCGCCACAAACACAAGTCCAAAGTCGGCAATCGTCGCTGAGACGTTGCCAAGGCGCCGCAGAACGTACAAGTCGCCGAGCGCATAGGCGACAAGCGTCAGCCAAAGGCTGAACCATAAAATCTCTGCCGATGAAATGCGCAAAAACAGCGGTAAAATGGCAAACATCACCGTGGCGGTCAGCAAATATTTCAGCACTAACGCAAGCAAATGTCTCATTGGGATTCGCCGCCTTTATTCTGCTGGATGGTTTGGACCTTCTAGTTTTTTATCGCCGCATCCCGGCTGTTTTTCCCTGTCTTTGTCCGGTTGCTGCTTTTTTTGTTGCTGTTCAACGCTGTCGTTTCGTGTTGGCTTTCTCATCGGGGCTATCATCCTCTCTTGATCGTTGTTTATTCGTTAGTTTGCCACGTTTGCCTTTCTATATGCATTCATCATCCATAAACTTCCTCTGTTCATTTTTCGCTCTTGTTTTCACACTAATCACGAAACAGCATTCATGTAGGAGGAATGGTGGATGACGAAAAAGAAACGGCCCGTTGCGATTGCGGGGCAGCAATACGATCCGGCAGATGGCGGGGACGAGTCGTTTGTGTATGAGGCGCTCTCTGAGACGCGCGAACAGGTAAGCGATGTGTATGCAGAAGGAACGATTGAGGCGGCAGTGAATCAAGAAAATGGTTCGAACATCCCCCTTTCGCAGTAGTAAGAAACGTCAAGGAGCTGTTCCTTGGCGTTTTGGTTTATGTTTGTGAAACGGGAGGGGAAAAAGGAAAGAAAAACAGTTCGTACTTTCCCCCATCGTCGTCTATACTAGTAGTGCGCACGGCGATTCACCGATATAAGGGGGATGATCATCGTGAGATGGCAGCGGGCTTTATTGGCGTTGCTCAAAGAGCGGAAAGACCATTCCATCGCGTTGGCGATCGACACATCAAACCGTCCGGAGCGGCCAATGCTCATTCAAAACATTGTGAAGCTGTTTGAAAAGCTGCGTCCGGATACGCTGCTCGTCCAAGCGGATTTTAAAATTCGCGATGTCTCTCCGGTTGGCGTGGCGACGATTAAATATTTCAAGCACGGGAAATCGTCGTACACCGAAGTGTTGGAATGGGCCGCTGCGCAAAAAATCGATACGTTGTTTTACATTACCGATGTAACCGGCTATTTTTATGAAGAACTCGAAGTCGACTATGAAGTGTTTTGGCTTGTGCCGGACGATTATATGCCGCGCGTGCCGTTTGGCAAGCCCATTCGTGTGGCGTAACACTGTGAGGAATGCCCCTCGTGATGAGGGGCATTCTTTTTTTGTTAAGAAATTTAACAAACTTTTTGTGTTTGAAACCGATTGCAACCAAAAACACGCGTTGCTTTTGGTTGGTTTATGTTATATATTATGACATATAAAAGGGATGATAAATGACAAAAGGGGGATGCGTAAAATGGATGAAAAAACGTTGACGCTTGGGCTGGATGCACTCTGGGTCATGCTTTCGGCGGTGCTCGTCATCGGCATGCAGGCAGGGTTTGCTTTGCTTGAGGCCGGATCAACGCGCATGAAAAACTCCGGGCATGTGGCTGGCAAACAAATTTTAAGCTTTGCCATCGCCTCATTGGCGTTTTGGGCGTTCGGCTTTGCGATTACGTTTGGGGCTGGGAATAGCTTCATCGGGACGGAAGGATGGTTTTTAAAAGAAGGAAAAGGAACGTTTGACTCGTTGTCGTGGGCGAATGTGCCGCTCGAGCTCAAATTTTTATTCCAGCTCGGCTTTGCCGGCGTGTCGCTGGCCATCGCTTGGGGCGGCTTCGCTGAGCGGGCGAAACTGTCTGTTTATTTTCTTTTCGGCACGATTTTTACGATCGCCATTTACCCGGTGATCGGCCATTGGGTGTGGGGCGGCGGCTGGCTTGGAAAAATGGGAATGCAAGATTTCGCCGGTTCGACCGTTGTTCACTTGCAAGGAGCGATTGCGGCACTCGTGGCTACAATTTTGCTTGGGCCGCGCATCGGCAAGTTCAATAAAGATAAGACTCCAAACGTCATTCCTGGGCATAACCAAGTATATACGGTCATTGGCGGATTGATTTTATGGATCGGCTGGTTCGGCTTTAACGCTGGCAGCACGATGGCGGTTGGCGACGGATTTTTCGGCTATGTCGCGCTGACGACGAATTTGGCCGCCGCGGCGGGAGCGATCGCCGCGATTGTGACGGCGAAAATTTTGGTCGGCAAAGCGGACATTCCAGCGATGGTCAACGGCGTGCTCGCGGCTTTGGTTGCCATTACCGCCGCGTGCGCGTTCGTCGAACCGTGGGCGGCGGTTGTGATCGGTGCAGTGGCGGGGTCGTTTACGTTCTGGACATCCATCTACTTTGAACGCAAAGGGATTGACGATCCGATTTATGCTTTTTCCGTCCATGGTGTCGCTGGCATTATTGGCACGATTTCAACCGGGTTTTTCGCCTCGCCGCGTTTAGTCGAGATCACGGGCATCGGGAAGGCTGGACTGTTTTACGGCGGCGGATTTGATCAGCTGATTGTGCAAACGGTCGGGGTGCTCGGCGCTGCGGTGTATGTCGCTGCTGTTTCGTTTGTCATCTTATATGCCCTGAAGAAAACGATCGGGCTGCGTGTCACGGCGGAACAAGAAATTTCAGGTCTTGATATTAGCGAGCACGGTTCTTATGGCTATCCGGAACAGCTCGATCCGACGTATCAGCCCAAGACCCTCGCCCAGCAGTAGCCAGGAGGGGAAAGGTGATGGAATCGTTGGCGGCAAAGGTGGTCGAGCGGCTAAACCGAGCCGAGTCGGCCGCCGAACTTCGTTTTTGCCACGATGAACTGGCGCGCGAACTGCGGCGCTGTCTAGCACCTGAACAAATGAAGCAGCTTGCAGGCGACGTCGTTTGTGTGCATGAAGCCATCCTTCGCCGCGCGTTCTTCCTTGCGGAGCGGGAGACGATGAAACGGTCGGTCGGCATTCGTCCCCCGGCGTGGTGCTGGTATGTGATGGGAAGCATCGGCCGGTGTGAGCCGACGATTTGGACGGACCAGGACCACGGCATTTTATTCAACTGTCCTGAGGAAGAGGAGGCGGCTTGTTATGAATTCATTCGCCATATGGCGGCGGTTGGGGTGGACATGTTGCATGAGGCCGGCTATCCGTACTGCTCCGGTTACGTGATGGCGACGAACAAGCGGTGGGCGCAGTCGGTCCGCGGTTGGGAGCAACAACTTTCTTCCTATTTAGACAGCGGGTGGCCGAACGACATTCGTTTTTTGTTGATTGCAATGGATATGCGGCCTCTTTATGGGGAAGCAGAATTGGCTGAGAAGGCAAGAAAGGCGCTGTTTGCGGCGGTGGCCAAACGGCCGCCGCTGTTGGCGCGCATGGGCGAGCACGTTCAATTTCCTCCGGTTCCGCTCGGTTGGCTGGGCAACGTGCAAACGGAGCGATGGGGGCCGTACAGCGGGGCCGTTCATATGAAACAAAGCGGCTACGTGCAACTCACTAACGCTCTGAAATGGTTGGCCTGTTTTGCGCACGTCCCGACGGCGGGCACAGCCGAGCGGCGGCGGGCGCTTGAAGCGAATGGCGTATTGACGGCGCCGCTTTCCGACGCCGTTTGCGAGGCGCTTTCTGTTTACTATTCGATTCGCCTTAAGTACAGCACTGAGGCGGGGGACGGACGTGAATATGTGTTATGGCGGGCGCTTGAGCGGACGGAACAAAAGCAGCTGAAACAAGCGATGCGCACCGCAAAACGGTTGCAGCGCTTTGTCGCCCGGCGGGTGGCTAACATTCATGCATGAGCGGCACCGGTTTTGGCAACGGGCGCTCCGCTTGTTGTCGCTCGGCGTTCCGCGCGAGGCATCATCCGCCTTATTTGGGCATGACCATTCGCTGCAACAGGAAACATGGCTTCGCTCGCTGCAAAAGGAAAAACAGCACATCATCGATTGGCATGACCGTTTGACTGACATCCCGTTTGTCATCATCGATATGGAAACGACCGGCTTTTCCCCGGAGCAAGGCGATGAAATTTTGGCCATGGCGGCAGCGAAAACGGTTGGAGGAGTCGTGACGGATGCGTACATGACGCTCGTCAAGCCGGAAAAGCCGATTCCGGAACATATTTCCGCCTTGACCGGGATTGAGGCGAAGGATGTGGTGTTCGCTCCGCCGCTTGCCGAGGCGCTGCGCACGTTTGTGCCGTTTATTGCCGCCGGCGTCTTAATTGGCTATCATATCGGCCATGATTTGGCGTTTTTGCGCCATGCCCTTTGGCGCCATTATCGGCAAAAATGGAGCGGACGTTTTGTCGACTTGCAGCCGATGATGACGCTGATCGGCCATTCGTGCCCGACGTTTGACGATGCGTTAGCTTGTTATGGCATCCGTTGCCCGCGCCGCCATACGGCGGATGGCGACGTCGAAGCGATGGCGAAGCTATGGGCGATCTTGCTTGATGAATTCCGCCAGCGCGGCATCGAAACATTGCATGACTTGTACGCCGCGCTCAGCCGGTGTTGATGTTGCCTGTGCGAAGCCTTTGTGAACTCTCCTTGAGAGGAGCGAAATCCAGTTTCAGCAGCCTTGTTTCTGTTGATCGAAAAGCAGTGGGCGCTCGGTGGGGCAAACGGGGGACTGGCTGCAATGAAAAAAGCGCCGGATTTGGCGCTTTTTTTCGTTCGTATTAGAGCGGCTTTGTCGGCGTCGGTTCGGCGTAGCCTTCTTTATATTTTTCATCGATCATATGCCGAATGTCTTTGATCGATTTCCCTTGATCGTAAGCGGCGATCGATTCAGCGGCGATGTCGAGGCAGACGCCGCATTTGGTCGCATGATCATCCCAGACGACCGAGCCGTCTTTTTTATTTTCATAGACAAAGCAGTCATAATTGTTCTTATGGCCAGCTGATTGCCCGCAGCCGCAATAGCAAGGGATATTCTCAAGCAGCTCGCGGTGTTCAGCAGCCTGTTGGTACAAGGCAGCCATCTCTTCTTCAAACGCGCTCAAAAAGCTTGGCAAATGCTCGATCGATTTTGTCGTCTCCCGAATATCGCCGGTGGCGGTTTTCGTCATCTGCGAGTGGCTTTGTTCCTGAACGCCGTCATCGGTGCAGCTTGAGAGCAGAACGCTGAATGACAATACACATGCGGTGATGAAGGTAGAGCGTTTCACCATCTTTCTTCCTTTCCGTGCGAGGTTTGCATTTTGAATGTACCATACCGATGGATAAGCAGCAACTATATAGATGCAACAAAGAAGTTTAACATATCCTTGACAGAAAAGTGGTTTGCCCATTTTCGACTGTCGAAGGCAAGCGTGTGGCTTGCCTCCGTCACGCCTTAGCGTGACGGAAGACCGAACAACGACTCGCTTCACAGACCCATTCATGGGTCTGGAAGCGGCGTTGTTCGGTCACTCGACAGTCGGATGCAATGACCGGCAAAGACGAAAAATGTTAAAGCTTTAAATTGCATCTATATATTTTTGCCCTTGGGAAATGAAGTTAGCGTCGAGACGAGCCACAGGGCAGGAATGATGGAAGAGGAAAAAGGCAGAAGCAGCTGACCGCTTCTGCCTTTCGTTAGCGGGCGATTATTGCCTTTGCAAGAAATATTTCTCAATATCATCCAACATCAAATGAGCCGCGAGCACACCGCCAGCCGTGTTCCAAATCGTGTCGCTCACTTTGTATACTTTTCCTTGTTTAGCGACATTTAAGTTTTGAAAGAGCGGGTCGTTGATCCATTCTTTTTCAAGTTCGCTCGCTTTGCCGTCCCCCGTCTCATATGTAAAGTAGAACAGGATGTCGCCATCCATTGCTGGAATGCGTTCTCTCGTCACGCCGGTTTCCGCAAAGTCGTTTACGTTTTGCGATTCCGGGCGGGCGAAGCCAAGTTGATCCAAAATGACGCCGGAGAACGAGTCTTTATGGTAAATGCGCACGTCGCCAGCCATAAAGCGGACGATGGATACTTTCATCTTCAGCTTGTCACCGAGTTTTGCTTTTAAGTCTTCAATGCGTTTGTCATATTCTGCAATGACTTGTTTCCCTTTTGCCTCTTGGTTTACGGCTTTCGCATAGAGCATAAAGTTGTCTTTCCAGTTGCCGCGCAGCGTTTCTGAGAACACGGTCGGGGCGATTTGTTTCAACTGTTCATAAATTTTTTCATGACGCAGTTTGTTGCCGATAATCAAATCTGGTTTCAAGGCGGCGATCGCTTCGACGTTCGGCTCTGATTCCAAACCGAGCTCTTTGACGCCGTCCATTTTGTCTTTAATATGGTCGTACCACGGATCGCCCGTCCACGATTTGACGGCGCCGACCGGCTTTATGCCTAGCGCCAGCAACGCTTCTGTTCCTTCGTTTGTCAATACAACAACCCGTTTGGGCGTGCCTTTGATTTCGGCCGTGCCCATGGCGTGTTCGACTGCGTAGCTTGCTTCTTTCGATTGATTGCTGTCCTTCGGTTTGGCCGTTTCTTCCTGTTTTCCGCCGCAGCCGGCAAGAAGCAGGAGGGAAAGGATGAAGGCGGAAAGAAGGGTGAGATGTCGTGATTTCACTAGCCAATCCCCCTTTGTATTTGATAATGAATTTCATTTCCGTGTTATATAGTAATAAAAGTGAGAATCATTGTCAACTATAAAATGAAAAAATGATAAAAAAATCATAAGAAAACGTGAAAAAACATTGACGATGAGAGTCATTATCAAATAGACTTGACGATAGAGATATAGAAAATGAAGCAAGGGAGATCTCAGAGATGCTGGTGACAAACCGTCAAAAAATGGTTGGCCTCATCGGTTTGCTGATTGTGCTGCTTGCCGCCATGTGGATGAGCATCGTTTGCGGATATACCGATACGAGTTGGCGGCAGGCGGTGGCGGCTCTCATCGACAATGATGGATCGAATGCCCATTTAGTCGTGGCGACGGTTCGGCTGCCGCGAGCGTTGATTGCGGCTGCCGTTGGCGCCAGCTTGGCGATGGCCGGAGCGCTCATGCAAGCGCTGACGCGAAACCCGCTCGCTTCGCCAGGCATTTTCGGCATTAACGCCGGGGCCGGTTTTTTGATTGTTGTGATGGTCACCTTTTTTTCCATTTCTTCATTGCAAATGTTGTCTTGGGTCGCATTTATGGGGGCGGCGATGGCGGCGTTGATCGTGTTTGTGATCAGCGCCGCGGGGAAAGACGGGCTGACGCCGCTCAAAATGACGCTTGCCGGCACGGCGGTCGCGGCTTTATTTGCCTCGCTGACGCAAGGGATGCTGGCGATGAATGAAAAAGCGCTTGAAGAAGTGCTCTTTTGGCTGGCCGGGTCGGTCGCCGGCCGGAAGCTCGAGCTGTTGGCAGCCGTCTTTCCGTATTTGGCCGCCGCCTGGCTTGGGTCCATGCTGCTGGCGCGCCATGTCAACATCTTAATGATGGGAGACGATGTAGCGAAAGGGCTCGGGCAGCGGACAACCTTCATTAAAGCGGCCGCCGCTCTCTTAGTTGTCCTGCTCGCCGGCGGTTCGGTCGCTGTTGCCGGTCCGATCGGCTTTATCAGCATCATGGTGCCGCATATGGCGCGGGCGCTGGCCGGCGTCGACCACCGCTGGCTGCTTCCATACTGCGCCTTGCTTGGCGGGATTTTGCTTCTTATGGCCGATATTGGGGCGCGCTACGTTCTGATGCCGCGCGAAGTGCCGGTCGGCATCGTCACCGCCTTGCTCGGCGTTCCATTTTTCATCTACATTGCCCGCAGGGGGATCGCCGCAAAATGAAAAAATACATCACGGTCCGAATGGGAAAACACATCTCGTTTTTCTATGACAAAAAAGCTGTTGCGGTGCTCGCCGCGCTCATAGCAGCGGCCGTCTTACTTTTCCTGATCAGCATTGGCAGCGGCGAAATGCGCATGTCCCCGCTTGAGGCCGCTGCCGCGCTGTTCGGATACGGAGAGGAAATTCATCAGACGGTGATTGTGACGTTCCGCCTGCCGCGTGTGCTTGTCGCTTGGTTGGCCGGAATGGCGCTGGCTGCCGCGGGTGCCATTTTGCAAGGAATGGTGCGCAATCCGCTCGCTTCGCCGGATGTGCTCGGCATCACCGGCGGAGCGGCGGCCGCGGTCGTTGGCTTTTTGGCGCTGTTTAGCGATGAAAACAACTCTTTGACCGTCAGCATCCACTGGCTGCCGCTTGCCGCCTTTCTCGGCGCAGCGGCCGCTGCTTGGCTCGTGTATATGCTGGCGTGGAAAAACGGCCTCGCCCCGCTTCGGCTCGTGCTTGTCGGCATCGGCGTTTCTGCGCTCATGCAGGCGTTGACGACACTGTTGATGATCACAGGACCCATCTATCGGGCGAGCCAGGCAAACGTGTGGATTACGGGCAGTGTGTATGGAGCTTCTTGGCAGCACGTTTCGCTCATGGCGCCATGGGTCATCGGACTGCTCCTTGTGGCGATATTGGCCGCGCGGCATGTCAATGTGCAGGAGCTGGGCGATGAGCTGGCGATTGGGCTTGGCGGCGCGGTCGAACGGCAACGGCTAGGACTTGTTTTGCTTAGCACCGCGCTCACCGGCGGCGCGGTCGCTTTCGCCGGCGGCATCGGCTTTGTCGGGCTGATGGCGCCGCATATGGCGCGCCGCCTTGTCGGTTCGGCGTTTGGCGCTCTTCTTCCGACCGCTGCGCTGTTAGGCGGTGTGTTCGTCATGGGGGCGGATTTGGCTGGGCGGCTGCTTTTGGCGCCGACGGAAATTCCGGCTGGAGTGTTTACCGCGGCGATTGGAGCACCGTATTTCATTTATTTATTGTACCGAAGTCGGAAATTATAAGGAGGGATGCGCATGCATGGGTTGCAGGCGAAAGAGTTGACGCTATCCTATGGCGAGGCGATCGTTATTGACCGTTTAGACTTGACGATTCCAAAAGGAAAAATCACGGTGTTCATCGGCGCGAACGGCTGCGGCAAGTCGACGTTGCTGCGCGCCTTGGCCCGGCTGCTAAAACCAACAAGCGGCGCTGTGCTGCTGGATGGAAAAGAAATCGCCAAACAGCCGACAAAAGAAATCGCCCGCCGGCTCGCCATTTTGCCGCAGTCGCCTATGGCTCCGGAAGGACTGACCGTGTTGCAACTTGTGAAGCAAGGGCGCTACCCGTATCAAACGTGGTTCAAGCAATGGAGTGACGAAGATGAGCGGGCGGTTGTGCGGGCCCTAGAGGCAACTGGACTCGCCGAATTCGCCGAGCGGCCGGTCGATTCGCTTTCCGGCGGACAGCGCCAACGCGCATGGATCGCCATGACATTAGCGCAAGAAACAGACATCATTTTGCTTGACGAGCCGACGACGTATTTGGATCTCGCGCATCAAATTGACATTTTAGATTTATTGTTTGAGCTGAATGAAAAAGAACGGCGGACGATCGTCATGGTGCTTCACGATTTGAATTTAGCGTGCCGTTACGCCCATCATCTCGTCGCCATTCGCGATAAAACGGTGTATGCCGAAGGAAAGCCGGAAGACGTCATTTCCCGCCAGCTCGTGAAAGATGTGTTCCAAATGGATTGCCAAATCACGTACGATCCGATCTTTGGCACCCCGCTTTGCATTCCGTATGGGAAAGGACGGCGAATTTTACAGAAAGAAGGCGTATCGTGATGAGACTGCGTGAAGACGAAATGAAAACGTTGGAAACGTACCGTTTTTCAAGCGGGGCGGCTGATGTCTCGTCGTCGATGTTGTTTGCTTGGCTGCTTCATGACGACGGGCAGCTCGCGAAGTATGTCGCGCACGTCCGCACCGAGATGGGAGCGGCAAATGACGCCGTTGCGGCGTCGATGCTCGTCAAACGATTAAGCTTTTTGGCACCGATGGCGCTATACGCCATGTCGGTATGGAACAAGCGGCTTGTGCTCGATCCTGGACGAATTTGGCTTGACACGGACGGCGAAGGGGAGATGTGGATGCCGCGGTTTCGCTTTGAGCCGCCGGAAGCGGAGGCGTGCGGCATTGAGCGCAGCCGCTGGCGCGAGCAAGTCGTTCGCGACGTGTTCGCCGGCTTGTTCGCTCCGCTCATCGCTCGGTTGCGGCGTCTGACGCGCATATCGCCGCTCGTCTTATGGGAAAATGTCGCGATTTACGTGTATTGGGTATATGAACGTTGGCTTGAGGATGAGTCGCTTGCCCCGGTCGCCGACCGGCTGCGCGATGATTTCCGCTTCCTTATTCATGAAGCCGACGGCCGCCTGTTTGGACAAAAAGACAACCCACTTCGCCGCTTTTTTAAAGGAGCAAGCGGCATGCAGCGGACGACGTGCTGCCTGTACGTGCACACAAAAGGAGGGACGTGCTGCCAAACGTGTCCCACTCGCGCCCGCCAGCGGCAAACCGGGTGACCGGAAGGCCACCGGTGGGCAGTTCCATATTTTTGACAAAATGTTTGCGAAATTTGTTGATTTTTGCCGTGATTTTCGTGAAAATGGAAGTGTGGACATCGCTTATTTTGGTGAAACGGCGAGGTAGCAATTGCATGGACAAATATACGGCCTTTTTCCATCACTTCACAGAAGCAGTGGTCATCTTGAATTTGCAAGGCGTGATCATTTACAACAATCCGGCTTTTGCCGGCTTGGCGCTGAGTGAAGAAGAACAGAGGACGCTGTCCGTCGAAGGACGGGCGTTGGTTGAACGGGTGAAACAGCGCCCGGCTGCCTTTCGCTGGGAGTTGCTTGACGGCTTATTGGTTGCAGGCGTGTCGCCGATCATCGGTGAAAACGGACAGACGGCCGCCGTCTTATGCGTTCTTCGCCGCCAAGCGGAGGAGAGCGGCCTGCAAGCGCGGCTTGCCGAAGCGGAACGGCGTCTGCAGCTGATTGTTGAGCATTCGAACGATTACGTGTTGATTTTTTCTCCCAATCGTGAGTTGTCATACATTCCGCCGTCATGGAAGCGAAAAACAAACAAGCGCCTTCCAGTGTCATACGAAGAGGTGCTGACATTTGTCCACCCTGATGACGCCCCGGTCGTGGCACAAAAATTGGCTGAGCTGTACGATACATACGAGACGCAATCCGCCGAATTTCGCAAGCAAGGCGAGAAAGGCGAATGGGTTTGGATGGAGGCGCAAGGGAAGGCGATCATCGATGAAGCGGGGACGCTCGATTGCGTCATTGTGACCGTGAAAAACATCAGCGAGCGGAAGCGGTACGAAGA
This sequence comes from Geobacillus sp. G4, assembly GCF_040327975.1. NCBI lineage: Bacteria > Bacillati > Bacillota > Bacilli > Caryophanales > Anoxybacillaceae > Geobacillus > Geobacillus sp. G4. The sequence goes on along the minus strand of NZ_JBEPJY010000019.1, from coordinate 3,124 downwards.
AAAGCTGCGCCAACTTGCCTATTTCGATTCGCTCACGGGCATCGCCAACCGCAGCTATTTCGAGCGGCATATTCATGAGCTGATCGCGAGTCAGACGCCGTTTGCTCTTTGTTATTTGGATTTTGACAAATTCAAATGGATCAACGATCATTTTTCCCATCAAGCCGGCGATTACTTTTTGCGCGAGGCGGTCAAGCGCGTCGAGCGGGCGTTGCGTCCCGGCGACTTTTTTGCCCGCATCGGCGGTGATGAGTTTGTTCTCTTGCTGCCGAACATAACGAAAACAGAGATGACCGCCTTGGCGGAACAGCTTGTCAGTTCGTTTCACGAGCCGTTTTATTACGAAAAACAGCTGATTCAATCAACATTGTCGATCGGCATCGCTTTTTTCCCGAAAGACAGCGATCGGATCGAGCAAGTGATGAAATATGCCGATCAAGCGTTGTACGAAGTGAAAGAGCGGGGGCGGAACGGCTATGCCTTTTACCGGCCGACCGAGCATCGGCATGCGGTGATCGAGCAAGATTTGCCGTTTGCCATTATGCGCGGGCAGTTGTATTTATGCTATCAGCCGAAAGTGCAACTTGCTAAAGGAAAGGCGATGGGGGTTGAGGCGCTTTTGCGCTGGCGTCATCCGTCGCTCGGTGAAATTCCGCCGCTCGATTTCATTCCGTTGGCGGAGGAAAGCGGGTTTATTTTTGAAATTACATTATGGGTGTTGGAACAGGCGTCCCGTCAAGTGAAAGAGTGGGAAAGAAAATTTCCGGGCCTCAAGCTCGCAGTCAACTTGTCGCCGTTTTTGCTCAATCGTCCGGAGCTCATCGAGCATGTGAAGCGCATTTTGCGGGAGACGGGGCTTTCGCCCGATCGGCTCATTTTGGAAGTGACCGAAAGCGGACTGATGGAAAACATCGAAACAGGGCAGCACATTTTAACCGAATTGCAACGTCTCGGTGTGCAGGCGGCGATCGATGACTTTGGAACCGGTTTTTCATCATTGGCTTACATCCGCAATTTGCCAGTGTCGCTGTTGAAAATCGACCGCAGTTTCATTGAAGGCATTGCGGAAAACTCGAAAGATGCCACGATTGTTGATACGATCATTCATTTAGCAAAAAGCCTGGATATTGAAGTATTGGCCGAAGGGGTGGAGAGTGAATCGCAAGTGGCGCTTCTTTCGCAAATGCATTGCGACTATGCACAAGGGTTTTACTTCAGCCGCTCGCTCGAAGCGGAAAAGTTGCAGCAATGGCTTGAGGAGTACAACCGCACGGCTTGCAATGGGCCTTCGTCATAAGTCGGTCATTTCCACTCATGAGTTTCCTCGGCTTGCCGCAAACTACACTTGATGACTAGGCAAGAGGAGGAAAAACCATGGAATTTGCGCCAAGAAGCGTTGTGATCGAGGAGTTCATCGACACGCTCGAGCCGATGATGGAAGCCTATGGACTCGACCAAGTCGGCATTTTTGAAGAGCATGGTGAAGGCAATCGCTATTATGTCGGCTATACGATCAACAAAGACGATGAGATGATCACCATTCACATGCCGTTTGTAAAAAACGAACGCGGTGAACTGGCGCTTGAGAAGCAGGAATGGACCGTTCGAAAAGACGGTCGGGAGAAAAAAGGCTTTCATTCGCTGCAAGAGGCGATGGAGGAAGTGATTCATTCATGATAAGCGGCCGGGCTCGGCCGCTTTTTCGCCATCGAAAGGGAGAGGAGCATGATTGCGGAACTTCACATAGCAGACGACGAAACGGCCGTTAAGGTGCTGCACCTACAGCGGCGCGCGTATACGATCGAGGCGCAGATCATCGGCAGCACGGCGCTCCCGCCGCTTCACGATACGATCGCTTCTCTGCAACGATGCGGCGAGCGCTTTTTCGGCTATTTTCAAGGGGAACGACTCGTTGGGGCGATCGCTTGCAAGCGGAATGGGAAGACGCTTCGCCTTTGCCGGCTGATGGTCGATCCGGATTGTTTCCGCCAAGGGATCGCCAGCGCGTTGCTCGACTTTGTCATCAAGCAAGAGCCGTCGATAAGCGAGATCGTCGTGACGACCGGAAGCGGCAACGCGCCGGCCATTCGCTTTTACGAACGCCATGGGTTTCGTGCCATCGAGCGCATCGAAACGCCGGAAAGAATCGAGTTAACGAAACTCGTGAAACGAAGCGGATGACACGCGGGTACGAGTTTCCGGTTGTGTATGATGCCGATTTTGGCCATACAGATCCAATGGCAGTGTTGCCAAAAGGCATTCAAGCAGAGATGAAAACGGACAAAAGCGGATCTGTTGCGTTTCGCTTGCCTGAGCGGGCGGTTGAATGAGAGGTAGATTAATAGAGAGGAGACATGAGGGAAGACATGGCGACAACCTTGTATTTGACCAGACATGGGGAAACGAAGTGGAACGTCGAAAGGCGGATGCAAGGCTGGCAAGACTCGCCGCTCACGGAAAAAGGGCGGCAAGACGCCATGCGGCTTGGAAAGCGGCTTGAAGCGGTGGAATTGGCCGCGATTTACACAAGCACAAGCGGCCGGGCGCTTGAGACGGCGGAGATTGTCCGCGGCGGGCGGCTCATTCCGATCTATCAAGACGAGCGGCTGCGCGAGATTCATCTTGGCGATTGGGAAGGAAAGACGCATGACGAGATTCGGCAAATGGATCCGATCGCGTTCGACCATTTTTGGAACGCGCCCCATCTGTACGCTCCACAGCGAGGCGAGCGGTTTTGTGACGTGCAGCAGCGGGCGCTTGAAGCGGTGCAGAGCATCGTTGATCGGCACGAGGGAGAAACGGTGTTAATCGTCACTCACGGCGTCGTGCTGAAAACGCTCATGGCGGCGTTCAAAGACACGCCGCTTGACCACCTGTGGTCGCCGCCGTATATGTACGGCACGAGTGTGACGATCATTGAAGTTGACGGTGGGACGTTTCACGTGGCCGTTGAAGGAGATGTGTCACATATTGAGGAAGTAAGGGAAGTATAGCGCTGAATAATTGATTAAGACAGGAAGGACGGACGCTTGACCGTTGCCCGTCTTTTTTTCTGTGAAAATCCATAAAACCCGGTCAACTCTGTATATCCTGTGATCAGTTTGGATACACTACAAATGGCCAA
>NZ_JBEPJY010000018.1:0-35109 GCF_040327975.1 Geobacillus sp. G4 | reverse complement strand
ATATGGAACAAGAATATCGAAGAACGAAAACAACTGTATCGTTGATTTACTATCATTTTGTTTTCTGTCCGCGTTATCGAAGAAAGGTGTTAGTAGGCAGAGTGGAAGAGCGATTCAAGCAGTTAGTAGAGAAATTTGCCAAGAGAATGATGGGGTCATCCTTGCGATGGAAGTGATGCCTGATCGTTGTCGTTTGTTCTTGAATGGCCTCCCTTCTGATTCTCCATCAGATATGATGGCAAGAGTGAAAGGAGTGACTCCCAGACGATTAAGGCAGGAATTTCAATACTTATCTCATTTGCCTAGTCTTTGGACACGCTCTTTCTTCGTTAGTACAGCAGGGAATGGATCAAGCGAAACCATCAAACATTATGTGGAATCTCAAAAGAAAAGGGGGTGAACCCATGCCGACGATCACACTAAGGCTGGAACTGCACAACCCAACGAAAGTCAAACAGGAAATGTATGAACGGATGACAGAAGTGAATACAGAGTTTGCGAATTGGCTGTTGGATCATCCAGAACTGAATCAAGCGACGAGCAAAATTTTTAAAGAGTTTTCGTCGCAGCGGTTTCCTTCCGCCGTCGTGAATCAAACGATTCGAGAAGTGAAGTCCCAAAAGAAAAACCAGAAAACAAAGAAGTTTCGAACATTCTGGTGTTGCTTTAACAATCAAAACGTGAAGGTGGAAAAGAAAGGAGCGTTCTACACGGTTTCCTTCCCCACACTGGAGAAGCGAATTGGCGTGCCGGTCGTCACGCACCCCTATCAAGAAGCATGGCTGAATCGGCTGCTTAACGGAACCGCCAAACAAGGGGCCGCCAAGCTCTACAAAAAGAGAAAGAAATGGTGCTTGGCTGTTGCGATCACAGTTGAAGTCCAACAACGGGAAGAAACGAAGGTAATGGGCGTTGATTTGGGACTTCGTTATATCGCTGTGGCCAGCGTGGGAACGAAATCGTTGTTTTTCAAAGGGAGCCAATGCGCCTTCATTCGCCGACGATATGCGGCTTTGCGGCGAACGTTGGGCAAAGCGAAGAAGCTCCATATGATTCGCAAAATCGGCCGCAAAGAGTCCCGCTGGATGAAGGACCAAAATCACAAAATCAGCCGTCAAATCGTCAACTTTGCGCTCGCCAACGGTGTTGGCGTGATTCGGATGGAAGATTTGACGGGCATTCGGAAACGGGCGGCATCGCCCAAAGAAGCGGGGCGAAGCCTTCATGCTTGGGCGTTTCATCAACTGCAAACGATGATCGCCTATAAAGCGGAAATGGCGGGCATTCGGGTCGAGTGGGTGAAGCCGACCTACACGAGCCAAACGTGTAAATGTGGTTATCGAGAGAAAGCGAACCGAAACGGCATCCGCTTCCGATGCCAAAAGTGCGGATACACCATCCACGCCGACTTAAATGGCGCCATCAACATCGCCAAAGCGATTTCGGGCTTCGCCGCCTAACCTAGCGCACTGGTCACAGGTGCGCCGCCCATCGGGGTACATTCTAACCCGATGGGACGGGGTGATGACACACCCCTGAACTTGGGCGTGGTCCGAACCAGAAATGGATGAGGACGCGAACGACCCAAGAATCCCATGGCTTTAGCCGTGCGGAGTGTCAAGAAGCCATCAATTCCGCGCGCCCGAAAATGGCGCCGATCCGCCAAGACCGGGCTTGGGGGTATGTATGGAAGACCGTGAACGGCGAGCGGGTGAAGTTTTGGATCGATTTCCAGCGCGGACAGTATCTCTATTTTGAATATGGACGAAAATGGTATCGAGTGAAGTATTTGCAGGCGAACGGGCGGAAATCAGGCGAAGACATATTGAACGGGGCGATGATCGATTTGACGGTGGATGGGCATCGGCTACTGTTCATGAAAGGGCGCATCGGCCGTGAGACGGCGCACGCGATGTAAACGGGGGCTGCGCCTTGGGTGCCCTGCATGAATCGGTCTACAGCCGCGCTTGCGCCCATGCCTGATCAAACGCCCGGTGGATCTATGACATTCTGATCGGCCGCACAGCACAGGCTGGACAACAGAACCCCTGACAGGAGAGGATGGAGACATGGATCGAATCCACTTATGGGTGTTGCTGGCGCTGGGCCTCATCCTATTGGTTTTCAGCTTGCGCAAACCGCCCATTAAAGACGTGATTCTCGTGTTTTTATTGAAAGCTTATTTTTCCACCTTTTTCGGTGTCATTGTGGTCGAAAAGCATTTGCTCGACTATCCCGTGAGGTTTTTGGGGCAATACTTCGACACGAGCATCTTGTTTGAATACTTTCTGTATCCGATCATGTGCGTGTATTTTTATCGAACGTCGTACCATTCGAGCTTTTTCGGCATTGTCGGACAATGCGCCTTGTATACAGCCGCTTTGACGTTCATAGAAGTTCTTTATGAAAAGTATACAAATTTGATCACGTACCATACGTGGACATGGATGCATTCGTTTGTCACGATCTTTCTTCTGTCGTTTTTCGTTCGGATGCTGATGAAGTGGATCAACCGCTGGGAAGAGTCCGTCCGCTGGCGTTCATGACCGCTTCGTCACAGAAGCGCCCGAACGGACAAGAGACAACGTTGGCTTTCCAAAAGAAACTGTTTGCGGCCGAACGAATGTCCGCATGAAGCCCCTATGTCGAAAACGTGAGATCTCTTGGCGGCAGATGTCAAAGCAAGCATACAGGCGGCAAAGAGCCCCTCGCTCCTTGCCGCCTTCTTTTTATGCCCACCACATCTCCGGCAGTTCTTCTTTGAACAACACCTTTTTCAAGAGGGCGACGGCCTTTGACAGCCCTTCATCGATCGAAGCGAGCATATCTTCGTGTTCGATTGACAGCACGTAGTCGTAGCCGACGGCGCGCAGGGCGCTGACGATGTCGCGCCACATTTTTTCGCTTTGCCCGTAGCCGACGGTGCGGAACACCCATGAGCGATCGAGAATTTGGCTGTAATGTTTCGTATCGAGCACGCCGTTTTTGCGGATGTTCGCTTCGTCTAAGTACGTGTCTTTCGCATGGACGTGGAAAATCGCTTTTTCGCGGCCGAGCAGTTTGATCGCCTCAACCGGGTCGATGCCTTGCCAAAGCAAGTGGCTCGGGTCAAAGTTGGCGCCGATCGCTTCACCGACGTGTTCGCGCAGTTTGAGGAGCGTTTCCGGGTTGTAGACGACGAAGCCCGGATGCATTTCAAAGGCGATTTGCGTGATGCCGTGCTCCTTGGCGAACGCTGCTTCTTCGCGCCAGTACGGGATGACGACTTCTTCCCATTGCCATTTTAAAATTTCCAAGTAATCCGGCGGCCAGGAGCACGTGACCCAGTTCGGGTATTTGGCGCCGGGATGGTCGCCCGGGCAGCCGGAGAAGGCGTTGATGACCGGGACTTCAAGCTGCTCAGCGAGCCTGACCGTTTTCCTCCATGTATCATGCGACTGTTTCGCGAACGCTTTGTCCGGATGAAGCGGGTTGCCATGGCAGCTTAAGGCGCTGATCACAAGGCCGCGGTCGGCGACGGCTTTTTTCAGAGCTTTGATTTTTTCCGGCTGGTCCAAAAGCGCGTCAGGATCGCAATGGGCGTTGCCCGGGTAATTTCCGGTGCCAAGCTCAACGGCCTCAATGCCCATGGCGGCGACTTTGTCGAGCATGTCTTCCAACGGCAGCTGTTGATACAAAACGGTAAATACGCCTACTTTCATCTCGTTCTTCTCCCCTTTCTAGCGGTGTGAAGCCGGCCGGTCGGCGGCCGGCTCCGCCGTTCCATTTTGTTGTGGCATCATCTAGCGCCCAGCGAGCAAAACGAGGCCGACGTCTCCGCGGTGCTGACGCCGCTTATTCCGCCACCCGCACCCACCGTTTGGTGCGATGGCTTTCCAAAATGGCGTCGACGATCGTCATCGTATGGTGGCCGTCAGCGATCGTCGCAAACGGCAGTTCCCCGAGCGCCTCACCGCGTTGTTTCCGGATGATGGCGCAGTAAAAATCACGGAACAAATTTTTCAGCCCGTCCGGCCAGCCTTCCTCATGGCCGCCTGGATAATGGGCGTAAGCGGCGGCTTGCGGCGACAAGAGTGCTGGGTCGCGGACGATTTCTTCGTTCGGGCCGTTGCGGCGCCCGACCCAGAGGCGGTTCGGGTGCTCTTGGTCCCAGGCGAGCGTCATCTCATCGGCGGCGATTTCAAAATAGAGCCGGTTTTTCCGGCCAGCGCTCACTTGGGAAATCGTAAACGCCCCATGGGTGCCGTCGTCAAAATGGACGAGCACGCTGCCGCCGTCTTCGGTGTCAATCTGGACTGGCTCCGCGTCTTGGTTGTGGCCGGATGTAAACGTGCTCCCTTCCTGTTTCGGCTTGTAGCGAACCGGATGGACGGTGCGCAAGTCGGCGAACACTTCAACGATCTTCTTGCCAAGCACATACTGAACCGTGTCGCACCAGTGCGAACCGATGTCGGCGATGGCGCGCGACGAGCCGTTTTGCGCCGGCTCAAGCCGCCAGTTGTAGTCGGTGTCATACAAGAGCCAGTCTTGCACATAGCCGCCGTACACGAAATGGACGCGCTTCGCCTCACGGGCAAGCCGCTCTTTCGCCTCGACAACGAGCGGGTAGTGGCGGTAGTTGAAGCAGACCGCGCTAAGGCTTTCGCTTTGTTCAGCGAGCCGCTTCAATTCCGCCGACTGTTCGCTGTCCATGGCGAGCGGCTTTTCCGACAATAAATGTTTTCCCGCCTCAAGCACCGCCTTGTTGATGGGAAAATGCGAAACGTTGCGCGTGCAGTTGTGAACGGCTTCGACGTCCGGGTCGTCAATTAAGGCGCGGTAGTCGCCGTATGCTTTCGGAATCCCGAACCGGCGCGCGGCTTCCTCCGCTTTTTCTTGGCTGCTTGAGGCAATGGCGACAATGTTCACAAACGGCAGGCGACGGAGCGCCTCAATATGGGAAGAAGCGGAAAAGCCTGTGCCGATAATGCCGACATTGATCGGTTTCACTGCGTCACTCCTCCTTGTTTCGCTTTGATCGGCTCAAGCGGCTTGACGTTGCCAAAGACGATTTCCCCGCGGTTGACCGGCGCGGCCCAGCGGACGGCGTTGGCGATCACTTTCAGCACATCCGGGTGATGGTACGTCGGATACGTTTCATGGCCGGGGCGGAAGTAGAAAATTTTCCCTTTCCCGCGCGTGAACGTGCAGCCGCTGCGGAACACTTCTCCGCCTTCAAACCAGCTGATGAAAATCGTTTCGTCCGGCTCTGGGATGTCGAAAAACTCGCCGTACATTTCTTCCTGCTCAAGCTCGATGTACGGTCCGATTCCTTCCACGATCGGATGGCCCGGGGCGACGACCCAGAGACGCTCTTTTTCATCGGCTTCGCGCCATTTCAAATTGCATGTCGTCCCCATCAGCTTTTTGAAAATTTTCGAGAAATGGCCGGAATGAAGGACAATGAGCCCCATTCCTTCCAGCACGCGGCGGTGGATGCGTTCGACAACCTCATCTTTCACTTCATCATGGGCGATATGCCCCCACCAGACGAGGACGTCGCACCGGTCGAGCACCTCGTCGGTCAAGCCGTGCTCCGGTTCGTCCAAGACAGCGGTCGCGGCGTCAAACCCTGCTTCGGCTAGGTAGCTCGCGATGACGGTATGCATTCCTTCCGGATAAATCGCTCTTACCTGTTCATCTTTCTTTTCATGGCGAAATTCGTTCCAGACGACAACGCGGATGGGTGTGGTCATTCATTGATCCCCCTTGGTTCTTTCGACCTGCCTGTATGCGGCTAGGCCGAGTGTTTTTTGGAATGTTTCCCCATGTTCGCGACTCGTTGGGACGCCAGTGCGATTCATGGAGCGTTTCTCACCATTCGATGCGAACTTGCCGCCCTTTTTCGGACGATTCGTAAATCGCTTCTAACACTTTGGCGATCGTAAGCCCTTGTTCAGCGGTGCAAAGCGGCGTTGTATTCGCCGTGACGCTCGTGAGGAAATGATCGAGCAGCGCCACCCGCTCGCTCTGGTCATCAAAATGGAGCGTGACATCGGCCGGAACGCCGTGTTCGTTGCGGAACCATTTCACTTCTTGGCGGTTGCCGGCGATATTCCACTCCCAGCGCACGCCGCCTTCCGTGCCAAGAAACTCGACATATGCCCGCTCTTCTTCAATGTGCGACGCCCAGCTCGTCTCAAGCAACACCGTCGCGTCGTTTTCGAGCTGGATGAACGCCGAGGCGAAATCTTCGACCGTATAGGCGGCATCAGGCGCAAACGATGTTCCCGGCCATGCCCCTTGGCGGCGCGGGCCGAACTTCGCGTACGTTTTCCCCGTCACCGCGACCGGGTTCGGGTTCCCGAGCAGCCAAAGCGTCACATCGAGCATATGGACGCCCAAATCGATGAGCGGGCCGCCGCCGGAGCGTTCGCGGTCAAAAAACCACGCCCCCCATGCGGGAATGCCGCGGCGGCGCACCCAACCCGTTTTCGCGTAATAAATCTCACCGAACGCGCCGGATTGGATTCGCTCATGAAGCCATTGCGCCGCTTGGCGGAAGCGGTTGTTCAGCGCCACCATAAACTGCTTGCCTGATTCGTCTCGGGCGCGGATGATGGCGTCCGCCTCTTCCGCTTTCGTCACCATGGGTTTTTCGCAAAGAACGTGTTTTCCGGCCCGCAAACTGTCGACCGACACTTGGGCGTGCAAAAAGTTCGGCACCGTGATGATGACGGCATCGACATCAGGAGAGGCGAGCAGCTCTTTGTAGTCGCGGTACACGTTGCGGATGCCGTACGTTTTCGCTTTTTCCGCGGCCGCTTGTTCATTGACGTCGCAAATCGCCTGCAAGACGGCGCGCTCCGAAAGTTTTAGCGCCGCCTTGATGTGTTCATTGGAAATCCCTCCGGCTCCGATCAAGCCGAGGCGGATTGGAAGTGTGTTTCCCATGTCCTTTTCCCCCTTGCGCTCATTTGTTTTCTCTGTCCCATATGCTCCACCGATTCGCCGTCCGTTTTCTAAGTGATGTAATCGATTACATCACCATGCAAAAAAATCCGCCCGTTCCCCCGCACCGGACAGAGAGCGCTGTCAGCCCCTTTGCCCAGAGCGCTCTCCTCCACACGAATCGCGAATGACGAGCCGATCGGGAAGAACAAGCTGACGCCGCCGCGCGCTCGTTCCTTCAATGAGCGCAAGCAGCAATTCCATCGCTTTTTGCCCGATCTCAAACATCGGCTGGGCGATCGTTGTGAGGCTCGGTTCAAAAATCGAGGCCATTTGAATGTCGTCAAATCCGACAACGGCCACATCGTCGGGAACGCGTCCGCCTCGATGGCGAACCGCTTTGATCGCCCCAATCGCCATCTCATCGTTGGCGGCGAAAATCGCGGTCGGCGGCTTCTCAAGAGCGAGCAGCTTCAGCGTCAAATTATATCCGGACTCATAGGTGAAATCACCCTCCTGCACGAGCGCAGCGTCCGCCTCAAGCTCATGCTGGGCCAGCGCCTGTTGGTAGCCGCGCAGCCGATCGCGGCTTAAAATGATGTTCATTGGCCCGGACAGGTGGGCAATGCGGCAATGGCCGAGGCGGATCAAGTGTTCTGTCGCCTTGCGGGCGCTGCTGATGTTGTCGATCGAAACGGTCGGGATGTCCGCCCCTTCCAAATACTCGCACGCCAAGACGATCGGAAACTGCCGCGCCATCTCTTCCACCAGCTCTTTGCCGATGCGGGCGGTCAAAAAAATCATCCCGTCGACTTGCCGCTGCGGCAGCAAATTCAAATACTGCTCCTCAAGCCGGACATCGTTTTGCGTATCGCCAAGCAGCACCTGATAGCCGTGCTTGAGGGCGACCGCTTCAATGCCGCGCAGCACCTTCGAGAAAAACGGATTCGTAATATCGGGCACGACGACGAGCACCGTCTCGGTCTCCATCCGCCGCAAATACCGGCCGAGCACGTTCGGCTGGTAATTCAGCGCTTCAATGGCTTCGAGCACGCGCTGCCTTGTCTCTTCAGTGACGTTGCCCGCGTTGCGCAGCACGCGCGACACGGTGGCCGTCGATACGTTCGCCCGTTTCGCCACGTCTTTTATGCTTGCCATTCGTTATAGTCCTCTCAGTTATGTAATCGATTACATATTCATCGTATATGAAAGACAGGGCGGTTGTCAAGCGTTGTTTTTTCGATCCGTCTTAGACATGGTTTGCCCCTTTCTCATATAAAGAAATGGATTTTTATCATCCCGCACCGGGAAGACCTCCACTTCCACGCATAAGCGTAAGTATGGGATGAATCGATGCCCCCACCTCCAAGCGCAAGCGTAGGTGGGAGAGCGTTCAAATCTAGAAGGCCAGTGATTTAGTGAAAAAACCGCAAAAGTCGTCCTCTTCTCAACTTGAGAAACCTTGTGCGATCGCCCCTCTTTGCCAGTCCGAAAGAATGGATTCGGAAAATGGGTCGTTTTTCACCATCCCTCTAGACTCTGTTAAAGACACTGTCGTTGGTAACCCCGTTCTTTGCTATAATGACTGATGAAAGCCTCTTTCTATCTAAGTCCAGTGCTTAAAAAGGCCTAACAAACAATGGATTTATAAATGGAGAGGAGAACGTCATTTTATGGAAATTAGAAAACCAAACGATTCGGAATATAAAAAGATTTTATCACTTACACCACAAGCATTATTCGATGGCACATTAGGCGAGGCAAAAACGTCAGATGAAAAAGTCAAACAACTGATTGAGCCATTATTGCAGAAAGGGAGCTATTATTTGATCGCAACGGAAGGCAATCATCTCATGGGTTGGATTTTAATCGGAGCAAGCCAAGACCCGCTCACTGAGAAAATATATGGATTTATCTACGAATTGTTTGTGTTAGAAGAATTTAGGGGAAAGGGAATTGCAAGGAAATTAATAGAAGCTGGCATCGAACATCTTAAACAGGATGGATATTCAGAGATTCGTTTACGTGTATATGCAGGAAATCAAGCGATGAAACTGTATGAAACATTCGGATTCAAGCAGAAAACCATAATCATGAGCATGAACGTATAAGGCAAACATATCCGTCCATCGGCATCCTTAGCAGGCGACAGGAAGAAGCGCCCTTGCCTGAACGCAAAGGCGCCCATAATGGAGTTCAGTCTGATTAATCTAATCAATCGCCTGACGCGCGCGGTCTTGAAGCATTTTCACCCCAGCCAGCGAAATCAAGCCCATGACGACGATATAGAAGGAGATGGCCGTGGCGCTGCCGTATTTGTGCAAAAGCCATGTGCTCACGAGCGGCGCTGGGCCGCCGGCGATGATCGATGCCAACTGGTAACCGAGCGAAGCGCCGCTGTAGCGCAAGCGCGTCGGGAAGTTTTCCGCGATCATGGCCGCCTGCGGGCCATACAGCATGCCGTGGAACACCATCGCCACGACCGTCGCCAAGAAGATCAGCCCGACACTTTTCGTATTGACAAGCCAATAATACGGAAACGCCCAAAGCATCAACAAAATCGTGCCCGTCATGTAGACGCGGCGGCGGCCCCACCGATCGGATAAATGGCCGGAATAGACGATCGAAAGCGCATTGATCACCGCAGCGATAATCGTCACATTGACGAAAATGCTTTTTTCCATCCCCAAAAATGTCGTCCCATAGCTGACGATAAACGTGACAAAAATGTAGAACGACCCGTTTTCAATCACCCGCGCAAGCGCTGACCATAGAATTTCGCGCGGATGCCTAACCAGCACCTCGCCGACCGGCATCTTGCTCGTTTCTTGTTTTTTCATCGCTTCTTGGAACAGCGGTGATTCGAGCACTTTCAGCCGGATGTACAGCCCGATGGCGATGAGAAGGAAGCTTATGAGAAACGGAACGCGCCATCCCCACGCATAAAAGCTGTCGCCGCCCGCCGCAAGCATCAGCGTCGTCACAAGGGAAGAGGACAACAGCCCGAACGGCACGCCCATTTGCGGCAGGGAAGCCATCAGCCCGCGCCGTTTGCCTTCTTCCCACTCCATCGCAATCAAAATAGCGCCGCCCCATTCCCCGCCGACGCCAATGCCTTGAATGAGACGCAGCGCGGTCACCAGCACCGGCGCCCACAGGCCGATTTGCTCATATGTCGGCATCAGGCCGATCAGCGCGGTCGCCAACCCCATCAGCAACAAAGTGGCCACCAACGTCGCCTTCCGCCCGATGCGGTCGCCGAAATGGCCGAAAATTGCGGCGCCGACCGGCCTGGCGATAAATCCTAAAGCAAAGGTGGTAAAGGATTGCATCAGTGCGACGTACGAATCTCCTTGTGGAAAGAATAATTGTGGAAACACGAGAGCGGCCATCGTCCCGTAAAGGAAGAAATCGTACCATTCAATCGTCGTACCGACCACACTGGAAATCGCCGCCCGCTTTTTTTGGCGTTTCAATTCCGCCGCATCCATCATCGTTACAGCCATTCACAACACCCCTTTCACGCAATCAAAGTGCGCGCATCTCATGGAAACGGAAAAACAAATGGATGATAGCAAAAAAACGAACATAATGTTAGCGCTTCCAAAAACAAACCGTCATGGACTCGTTTCTTTGTCAGACCGTAATGCCGTTCCACAAGCCCGTCATGGAGCTTTCCCTTCCCGCGCAACAAGCACATGCACAACGGCATCGACGACCGTTTCTTCCCGCTGGTTGACGATTCGCTGATGCACCGTGACGAGCCCGGCTTCCTCGCCCCGTTCCGTCAAACGCTTCACTTCCGATTCCACGTAAATCGTATCACCGATCTTGACGGGACGAACGAAACGAAGTGAATCGATGCCATAAAACGCCAGGACCACTCCCGGCTCCATCATCCACAGCCCCGTCGCCGCCGACAGCGTCAACATCCCATGGGCGATGCGCTCGCCAAATGGCGTCCGCTTGGCGTATTCCCCATCCATGTGCAGCGGATAAAAATCTCCGGAAACGCCGGCAAACTGCACAATATCAGCTTCGGTGATCGTTCGCCCGCGCGAACGGTGGCGCTCGCCAAGCGCATACTGTTCAAACGGACGGTCAAATCGCACGCCTTCCCCTCCCCTTGATTGGTGCAAAAAAGAGTAAAAACAAATTCCACCCCCTTTCACGGCTGCCACCGTCCATTTTGTTAATATTCTGAATATTAATCATATCATCTTTGGCCTTTACGCATCCCTCCCCGTTAGCCGTCTGTCATTAACATATGAATGGAGTCGAGCTGATAGAACTGCTCCTTCTCGGTTTCGTGTTGCAAAATGGGCATTACCGCAAAAAACAAAAGGATGCTCGCTTGGCATCCTTTTTCACGTTCGTTCCTTATTCTTTTACCGAGCCGGACGTGAGCCCAGAGACGATGCGGCGCTGGAACAACAGCACCATGATGACGAGCGGGATCGTCACAATCACGGTGGCCGCGGAAATTTCGCCCCACGGGATCGTATACTGGCCTTGGAACATGGCAATGCCGACCGGAACGGTTTTGTATTTTTCCGCCGTATTGATCGTCAAGGCAAATAAAAATTCGTTCCATGCGGCAATGAAGACGAGAATGGACGTCGTAAACACCCCTGGCACAGCGAGCGGCAAAATGATTTTAAAATACGTCTGCATCGGCGTCGCCCCGTCCATTTTCGCCGCTTCTTCCAAATCAAACGGAATCTTGCGGAAAAAGGTGACCAACAGCCAAATCGACAACGGCAAGGCAAACGTCGTATACGGAATGATCAATCCCAAGTAGCTGTTCGTCAACCCGAATTTTTTCACAAACATGTAAATCGGAGAAATGGTGGCAATTTGCGGAAACATGGATACAGCCAACACCAAGCCGAGAATGACCGTCTTGCCTTTAAATTCAAGGCGCGCAATCGCATAAGCCGCAAACGCGGCGACAAAGACCGTATACACCGTCGTAATGGTCGCCACGACCGTGCTGTTCCATAAATAGCGCAAAAACGGGTAATTGACAAAGACCGACACATAGGATTTTAAGGTCGGATGGCTCGTAAACCAATCGAACGCTTTGTCGCCAAACAATTCGCTAAGCGGCTTAATGGAACTGAGCAAAACCCATAAAAACGGAAACATCACAAAGAACACAAACAGGGCCAAAAACACGTAAAAGAACGGACCGGCTTTTTTTTGCATCGTCTCACCCCTTCGTTATCGTTTGACGCTGGAGCCATCAGACAACAAATCTTTCCCAAGCCAGCGAATATAGATCATGGAAATCACCGCCACGCAGAGAAACACGATGACAGCGAGCGCCGATCCCGCACCGAAATTCGTCTGCGAGAACATGACTTTATACGCTAAAATGGAAATCGTTTCAGTCGAGTTCGCCGGCCCTCCGCCGGTTAAGACATAAATCAAGTCGAACACGCGGAACGCATCGAGCGTGCGGAACAACAACGCGACTAAAATGCTTGATTTTAACAGCGGCAGCGTGATTTTTGTGAATTGCTGCCATTTGGTGGCTCCGTCGATGGAAGCGGCCTCATACAACGAACTCGGGATCGTTTGCAGCCCGGCCAGCAGCAAGAGCGCCATATAGGGGGTTGTCTTCCATACATCGGCAAAAATGACCGCAAACATCGCCCCCGCTTCCGTCGTCAACAAATCCCCCATCCGGTCGACAAGGCCGACCGTTTCGAAATATTTGGCGACAATGCCGTTTTGTCCATCGTATAAAAATTTCCACATAAGCGCGGATACGGCGGTAGGAATCGCCCACGGAATCAAAATCGTCGCCCGCACAAGCCCGCGGCCAAAAAAGGCCTTATTGATGAGCAACGCAATTCCGAGCCCTAACACCAGCTCAATGGCGACCGACACCACCGTAAAGAACGTCGTATTCCATAACGCTTTCCATAAGCGCATGTCGCTGAAGCTGTCCTTATAATGCTTGAGGCCGACAAAGTTCGGCTCGATCACGACCCCTTCGAGCCCTTCGGCCAAGCCGACGACTTTATCCGCCTGCTGCAGTTCGCCCGCTTTTTTCATCTCCTTGAGCGTCTTTACGACATCATGAACCGTGTCGGTCAGCCGCTCGGCCGTCTGTTTGTCCAGCTCGGCGATCTTCAGCTCATCGCTTGGCGTCTCGAAATTGTCGAGCACTTCGTTCACTTTGTCATATTGCTTCGCCACTTGATCGTTGGAACGGATCGCCGCGTCCAGTTTCGCGAGTTTTTGTTCGATTTGCGCCAACGTTTGTTTCGTTTGTCCATCCGCAGCCGCCATTTCCTGCTTAAGAGCGCTTTTGAGGAACGGATAGTTTTGTAGATATCCTTCCAGATCGAGGCTGTAACTCCAGTGAATCGACGATTTGGTCGGGTCGTTGAGCCGATAGTCGAACAAGCTGTAATAAAAGGACTGGATGACAGGCCAAATGGCAATCGCCAAAATGAGCAGCATGGCCGGCGCGACAAGCGAATAGCCTAATAGGCGCTCCATTCGCTTTTCATTCCTCATCGCTGTTCTCTCCCTTCTGCTTAGAAAAGGATATTAGCCTTCAGCACCGGGCAGATGGCGGCCTGAAGGCTAATGAACCGAAAGTGGTCAAACAAAATTGCGTTCTTTGTTTGGCTGATGGGGCATTGGCCGGCGTTGGCCGGATTCGGATCGGCTGCGGCGCGCCGGCCCAGTCATTCGCCTTACTTATTCAAGGCTACTTTCATTTCTTTTTCCATATTGGCCACAGCTTGTTCGACCGTCAGCTCCCCGGCCAGCGCTTTGGATACGTTAATTTGGATGATTTCCGAAATTTCCGGGTAGTTCGGGACGACCGGGCGCGGCACAGCGGCGTTCAACGCATTGACAAATCCTTCTTCCGCAAAGAACGGATTGGCTTTTAAGACATCCGGATCTTTAAACAATTCGGGAAGCGTTGGCGCTAAACCGCCGTAAATCGCAGAAATTTTTTGCCCCTCCGGCCCCGTCATAAATTTGACAAATTCCCATGCTTCTTTCGGATGTTTCGAATATTTGTTGATCGCGGTCATCCAGCCGCCCAGCGCGGCAGCCGAACCTTTGTCTCCGGCCGGAAGCGGAGCCACGCCGACTTTGCCGACGATTTTCGATTGTTCTTTGTCATTCGCTAGCGCGTATTGATAAGGCCAGTTGCGGATAAACGGCGATTGTCCTTCAATGAACGCGGTATGCGATTCTGGTTCAGTGAATGTGGTGATGTTGCTCGGCACAACATCGGACTTGACGATTTCCACCATTTTCTTCAGCCCTTTGATCGTCTCTGGGCTGTTGATCACGACATTCCCGTTTTTATCGACGATTTGCCCGCCATAAGAGGCGATAAATTCAACCGCGTTGCACACCAATCCTTCATATTGTTTGGCCTGCATCAAATAGCCGAATTTCGTGCCGCCTTTTCCTTTCAGTTCTTTGGCCTCTTTTAAGAGTTCATCCCATGTTTTCGGCACTTTGTCCTTTGGCACCAAGTCGGTGCGATAGAACAGCATGCCGGCATCAATGAATTTCGGCATCGCCCATTGCTTGCCATTGAAATTGCCGGCCGCAAGCGCCCCTTGGTTGTATTTGCCGAGGTCAATGCCGTCTTTCTCAATAAAGCGGTCGAGCGGCAGCGTATAACCCGCTTGAGCAAACTCAGCCGGCCAAATGACGTCGAGATCCATGACATCGATTTCCGACGACTGCGCATTTAACATCGTGACATACGCATCATGCTGCTTCCCGGTGTCAGCCGGCATTTCGCGAAATTCCACATCGATGTTCGGGTGCGTTTTCTCGAACGCTTCGATGATTTTTTCAGTGGCTTTCGTAGAATCTTGGCCGCGGGCATAGACAATTTTCACTTTTTCAGACTGGCTCGTTTTCCCTTCTTCGTTTTTGCTGTCTTTGCCCGTCTGGCTCTCGCTTTGGCCGCCGGAGCATGCCGCGAGCCCCATCGTAAGCGCTAACAAAACAGCCGATGTTTTTAACGTCTTTTTCATCGTCATTCTCCCCCTTTAAATTTTGGATTTGTCAAACACCGCATGGCATCGCGTATAGTGGTTGCTTCGACTGCCCCAATCACCTCCTGGACATGACATCCATTGACTTTTGACTTGGCATCCCCCACTGCTTGTCTATGCATCGATTGTTTGTAATCGATTACATACAAATGGGCGAATCATCCTCGTTTTCGCTTGTCTGTCCTTTTCTCGCCAAAAGCCGAAAAGCGGGCATCGTTTTCCGTTTCTCCTTTTCAATGAAGACAGCCTGTCTATCAGCATCGCGCCCCTTGTCCGCTTTGTCAGCTTATTATGTAATCGATTACAAAACCATCTTACATCGCCGTAAAATCGTTCGTCAAGCCCCCAAATTCTTTTTTTGCCCTATAAACAAAGAACCCCAAGCCGTTTGGCTTGGGATATGCCTCATACCTCCACCGTCTTCCCTTCCTCGACGATATGATAAAGCAAATGGGCTAAATGGTGAATCGGGCCGTATTCCTCTTCGCCATCTTCCGCCATTTCTTCTTCGTCGGCGAATTCAAGGTCGTTTAAGTAAAGCGCCATAAATTCGTAAAAGTCTTTCAGCTCAAAGCCGTAGCACGCGCTCGGGTCTTCGCTGTCTTCTTCGTATTGAAGCATTAAATACGATACCTTGCCTTCGTTGTCCTCGGCGTCAAAAAAGACGAAATAGCCGATATTCGTGTCAAGGTCAAACAGATGCCGCGTCCCGCCTTCGGTCGCCTTGTCAAAATCCTCTTGGCTCAACTTGCCGACGTTCATCGCTTCGACGTCGTCTTCGCGGTGAAACTGGACCGTAAATGTTTTCATCGTGATTTCCTCCTTAGAAAATGCTTAATGAATACGTTTTTGACAGCCGCTCGAGCAGTTTCACCCCGGTCAAGCTGTTCCCTTTATCATCGAGAGCCGGGCCGAAAACGCCGATGCCGCACCGCCCGGGCACGGCAGCGAGAATGCCGCCCGAGACGCCGCTTTTCGCCGGAATGCCGACTTTGATGGCAAATTCACCTGATGAGTTGTACATGCCGCACGTGACCATGAACGTTTTGCAAATGCGGGCGACATCAAGCGGCATGAGCGGCTCACTCGAATGCGGATCGCGTCCATCAAGCGCGAGCACCAAGCCGATGCGCGCCAAGTCGATGCACGTCATCTCAATGGCGCACTGTTTCGTGTACAATTCCATCAGCTCTTCGACATCTTCATCAATGATACGATGCTGCTTGAGAAAATAGCAAAGCGAACGATTTAAAAACGCTGTTTCATATTCGGAGCGGGCCACTTCGTCGGAGTACGAAATGCATTCGTTGCCAGCGAGACGGCGGACGAACGCTAACAGCCGTTCCAGCCGTTCGGACACCGAGCTGCCTTGAATCATCGACGTGACGACAAGCGCGCCGGCGTTAATCATCGGATTCAGCGGCTTGGCAGGCTTTTCCTCTAATTTGGCAATGGAATGGAACGGATAATCCGTCGGCTCCATGCCGACTTTATGGAACACCTCATCCTCGCCCCGGTCGATGAGCACAAGGGCAAGCGCGATAATTTTGGAAATGCTTTGCAACGTCACTTTCACCGTTACATCGCCGGCGCTTACCACCTCGTCATCCGGCGTGTAAATGGCGATCGACAGCTCATTCGGGTTCGCCTTGCCTAAGGCGGGGATGTAGTCAGCCACTTTTCCGTAGCGGGCGTACTGCTTCGCTTCTTCGACAAAGCGGACCAGTTCTTCTTGGTTGTACACAAGCATCACCGATGGTTAGTATCGCCTATTTTTTCCGTTTCTATGCCCAAACGCTTCAAACAGCAGAGGTTTCCGACGGGGCTCACCAAGCGGACCGCCGGCAAAAAACCGCTCCTCTCAAACCAGCAGCCTGAGCCTGCTGTTTGAACAGCAACTGTTTTTTCTTGTTCTTCCTCCGCAAACATGTTTTTCAAATCCGGGAAAGGGGCGGACAGGAATTGTCTCATCGCGAACATACATCCCTTGATGGCGGAATCTTCCTGCTTCGAGCACATAGGCATCCATCGTCTTTCTCCAACAACCTTGTTGTAGGCAAGGGAGACCGGTTTCAAGTATAATGAAAAAGAAATGAAAAAGAGGTGAGGAGCATGCAAGAAGCCATCAACATGTCCCCGTCCCCGTCATGGGAACATCAAATCGTTTGCGACAATCTTGTTTCCATGATCAAAGGAAAAAGCCCATGTCAACCGATTTCAAACTTGTCCGTGAAACTCGAAAAGAACGGAAAAGTGATGAACGAGTTTATCCAGCCGGATGTCGCTGTCTATTGCGAACGGCCGGAAAAAATCATCGGCGGCTATAAGGGGCGGCCGCTCATCGTCATCGAAGTTGTCAGCCCGTCAACCTACAAAATCGATGTGACGCTGAAAAAAGATTTGTACTGTGCCTACGGAGTGGAAGAATACTGGATCGCCGACCCATACAACAAAACGATCCGTCAGTGCACACTCGAACATGATCGATACGCCGAGACGATCATCGCCTGCGGAGAAACGTTCGATTCTGTTATCGGAACGATTGACACCGCGCTCGTGTTCCAAGGCGTGTAGAAGACGGGAAAACAATTCTTTTCGGCCTATCGGCGGTTTTTGTGGCGGAAGGCGAGTCGATTTTGCAAAGTTTCTCAACCTAAAAAGAGTCTCTGCTGAACAACTCGTTTCCAATCACGAGTTCTTTAGCGGGACATCTTGCATGCTTTGCCGTATAATCAATGGCGAATTCTCTGTCGCAAAAGCAGGGGCGGGTAGACAGAGGAAGATACGTTCAAAGGAGCATGAAAACAGAAAAAAACAGACTTGTCAGCAACAAGGATGCCGCTAGTCTTTCAACGGCATCCTTTTCCAACTCAACGCAAAATTCGCCATTGATTTTGTCCTGCTTTTCTTGTATAATCGGAAATGTCTCACCATCCATTTCGGGATGTAGCTCAGCTTGGTAGAGCACACGCATGGGGTGCGTGGGGTCGCAGGTTCAAATCCTGTCATCCCGATCGAAGGAAACCAGCCGAAAAAACGTTCGGCTGGTTTTTTGTTTTTCTTCCCCCACGTTCCATCAGTTCCATCATTATGATGCTGTTTCCTCCTACGAAATCAGTCCAATCCGCTTCCCCGCCAAAGCGATGCAGTCAACGGCCATATCAATGTCTTCTTCCGTCATCGCGGCGGTGATGGAAAAGCGAATGCGCGCTGTCCCCTCAGGGACGGTCGGCGGCCGGATGGCGACGGCCGCGATGCCAGCTTCTTGCAGCTGCTCGCTCATGGCCACGGCTCGGTCGTTCGGACCGACGATCACGGGAACGATCGGCGTCTCGCTGCCGCCTGTGTCAAACCCAAGCCGCTTCAGCTTGGTGCGGAATCTTTCGCTTAGGGCGTGCAGCCGCTCGCGCCGCTTTGGCTCAGCTTGGACAATATGAATGGCAGCCTCATTGGCGGCAAGGACCGATGGCGGCAAGGCGGTTGTAAAAATCAAGCTGCGGGCGCTGTTGATCAAATAGTCGACCAGCCACGGCTCTCCCGTTACATACGCTCCGAAGCTGCCGAGCGCTTTGCTGAAGGTGCCGATGGCGATCACATCCTCTTCCTTCTCAAGCCCGAAATGGTGAAGCAGCCCTTCACCGTTCGGTCCGAACACGCCGCCGCTGTGCGCTTCGTCAACGAGCAAAACGGCACGGTAACGCCGCTTCAACTCAACCAGCTCCTCGAGTGGCGCCATATCGCCGTCCATGCTGAAGACGGCATCGGTGACGATCCATTTCCGCTTCGCGGGCGGAGATTGCTTCAACAATGATTCCAGCTGATCGATGTCATGATGTCGATAGCGGAAACAGGCGGCTTTGCTCAAGCGGATGCCATCAATTAAACTCGCATGGTTCAACTTATCGCTAAAGACAAGATCATCTCGGCCAATTAAAGCTGTCAACACGCCGATGTTGGCCGTGTAGCCGCTGTTGAAAATAAGAGCCGCCTCTGCTTTTTTCCACTGTTTCAACGCGGCTTCCGCCCGCTCATAGAGCGGATGATTGCCGACGACGAGCCGCGACGCGCCCGCTCCGGCCCCATATGCCCTCATCGCCTCGCAGCCCGCTTCGATGAGCCGCCTATCATCCGCCAACCCTAAATAATTATTGGACGCTAAATTCAACATCGGCTTTCCGTTCAGGATGACCGTAGCGCCTGAAGCCTCTGCCCGGCGCAGCTGGCGTTTTTGCGCTTTTTGTTCCCATTCGTGCAGTTTGACGGTCAGTTCGGTTTTCATCCCTATCCCCCTTTTATGTAAACTGTTCATAAAAAATAGTTTACATTAAAATCCGCAAATCGGCTAGGAAAAGATGATCAGTTTCGTTTATTGATTATTTAGCACATGGTTCTGTGAATTATTCATTTCCACCCTCGACCGCATGCATAGTCAAATCGCAAAAATGTCATACTATACGTGTTATCGGCAAAAAGGAGGTGTTGGAAATGGATGTCCGTCGGGCGCAAGAAATCGCGTCGTCGCCGGTGATGGCAAACGTCACGTACAACGGCCAGCGCATTTACATTGAGCATGTCGATCAGCAAAAAGGCGTAGCAACGATTCACCCGCTTGACAACCCGAATCAAAAGCAAAGCGTGCCGGTCGCAAGCTTAGAGGAGCATTCGTAACGAAAAAAGCGAGAGAAAGGACGCGTCCTTTCTCCCGCTTTTTGATTTAATCGGCCGTCAGCTCTTCCCGTTGCTTGTAGGCCTCTTGCACCGTTTGTTCCTTCATCGCTGCTCGGCCTGCCGTCCGGGCATCAGCGGTGCGGACAGATTTGTCGTTGCGCTTGTTGTTCGCTTTTCTCTCCATCTCGATTCCTCCTTCGTCTCTAGCATGCCCTGAATGACAAGAGGTTACTATCGCGAAGGAACAAAAGAGCACTGCCCGATCGGACGGCTTATGAAACGATCTTATCCTTTTTCTAACAACTCGATCCGATTGTGAAACGGATCGCGAAAGGAAAACCGCTTCACCCCTGGGATCGGTTTTTCGTCTTGCGTCGCGACGCCTTGCGATTCCAAATAGCGGCGCGCGGCTTCGACATCTTCCACTTCAAACGCCGGGTGGCTTTTGCTGTTGTAGCCGTCGCGGTTTTCTGCTCCGATATGGAGCTCGATATCGCCGACTTTGTACCAAAGTCCACCGTTTCCTTTCAGCGATTCCGGCTTTTCGATTTCTTGAAAACCAAGCACACCGGTGTAAAAGGCGCGCGCTTCGTCTTCGGCGCCAAACGGAATGCAAATTTGCACATGGTCAAGCCGTTTTACACGAATCATCGTTCCTCTCCCCCCTGTCCGAATGCCGGTTTGATCCGGCGGATGAACGAAACCGCAGCAACCGCCCAAATGAGCAGCACTCCCTCGACCACCCAAATGTTTTTGACCACTTTCGCTTGATAAAGCGCGGGCAAGACGTCCATCGCCGCGTGAAGCAAAATCGCGTACAGGACATAACGGAACTGCCGCTGGCGCACGCCAAGCAAAACGAGGAGCGACAGCGCCACATGCACCGCCAAAGCAAACAGCCGTTCCAAGCCGCCCAACACGTACATCGCAAACGGCGTGTGCAACACTTGCTCCTTGATCAGCTCCGCCTGTCCTGCCGGAAGCGATGGGGCGATCGTTTTGTCGAATGATCCGGATTGAATCAGGCTCGCAAGCACGATGACGTTGACCGCGCCAACCACCCCGAGCAATACCGCTTCCGTCCCGCCGTGCCCAAGCCCGAATGATAAACCATCGCCATATCCGCGATGTTGCTTTAGCAGCCAACGGAACCCGACATAGCGGCCAAGTTCTTCAAACACGCCAGCGGCAAGCGCCGCGTACAGGACAAAGAGCCAAACGCTGCCTGTTCCTTTTAACGCCGGCCGGCCCGGTTCGAGCACAGCGATGTGCAGCGCTTTTTCCAATACTTGTGAGAAAACGAGAAACACAACTGCCCCGACGCCGAGCGCTTTCCATGAAAGCCATCCTTTTTTTCTTCCGTACCATGCGAGACCAACTGGAACAAACAATGAAATGGCGAGCTGCACCGCCGCACCGATCACTCCCACGTCCTCTCCCCCTCCCGCTTATTTAGGAACGGTTGCGCTGTTCTTGCTGCTCATAAAGAAACGATCGAACGATGAGATACAAATTGCCGACAACGATGATGACGACAAACAAAACAGCCCTCATCTCTCCGCGCCAAAACGCGGTGAGCATCGACAAAATCCCCATCGCGGTAAATACTTTGCCGCCAAGACGGTGCGTTTTGTGCCAAACCGTCTCACTCGCTAATGTCCACGGTGTGCGAATGCCAATGAAATAATTGTGTTTGATTTTCGGCATATAATTTCCGATGACAAGAAACAGGCCGCCGATGCCAAGCGGCATGACCGCCCCAACATCGATGGAAAATCCAAGATTGTACGCCAACGTCACGGCATGCAGCGCCAAGAAAAAGCAGGAAAGCGCCGCATTGACCATACGATAGCTTGTTTGAAATCGGGCGTAATTTTCTCTTTTCGGGTCGAGCTTCGGCAAGACCGCCATCAAAAACGTGAACACCGTCATGAGAACGGGCAGCAACAACGCGCCAAACCATTTGCTGCTGAAGCCGTCAGCTTCCCCTGATGCATTCCAATGGATCGCCACTTGATCCGGCAAATACGGAAGGGCGGCCAAACTCAAGAAATAAGCGAGAACCGTCAACACGATCGTCAGCCGGCTAACGTTCATCATGTCTCTCCCCCTTTTCGACAAAATCGTAAAACCAGCGAAGCAAATCTTGAAACACCGTCGTGTTCAGAGAGTAGTAGATATGCTGTCCCTCACGCCGGTCTTGCACCAAATCAGCCTGCTTGAGAATTTTCAAATGATGCGATACGCTCGGTTTTTGCATATCGAAATGCGAGGCGATTTCTCCTGCCGTCAAATCCCCTGTTCGCAACAAGGATAAAATTTTCCGGCGCGTCGGATCGGCGATCGCTTTAAACGCTTCGTTGAATGACATGGGTGATCCCACCTTGTGAACGATTTTTGGATGCGTCTTAAGGGGGGAGGCCACCGGGAGAGCTTTCATTTGTCGTTGCTTCTTATGCGCCAATGTGAACAGGTTTTCATACATGTATATAGTTAGATGTTTAGAAAAACATCTAAATATTGAATAAACGATTCGATATTAATTAAAGAATATTCCATTTCTATTCGACTGTCAATGTCTTTTCTGGCTTTCCCACGTAGATATCAGTGGAAAGGAGGGGGCACAACTAGGCGCAACCCCCTGAGTCCATGGTAACGTGGAGCTTGGCTTCCCAATGACTTCCGTTAAAACCCCGTCGGCCAAGCGGCGAGCAAGCGCTTGCTTTTTTCGCGCTTGGATGTAAGCAAATATTCAAGTGTCTGGCAAAGGAATTTTCTCGTCTCCGCCGGATGGATGACATCGTCGATCAAATGTTTGCGCGCCGCCCCATACGGCGAGCTGTCAAACGACCACTGCTTGAGCAGCTCCTGACGCCGCTCATGCGGGTTGTCGGCGCGTTCAAGCTCGCGGCCGTATACGACGTTGACGCCGACTTCCGGACCGGTGAAATTGATTTCCGCGCTCGGCCAAGCGACGACCACATCCGCTCCCATCCCCGGTCCGCACATATTGCCGTACGCCGCGCCAATGCTTTTGCGGATGACAACCGAAATTTTCGGGACAGTTGATAGAGCAAGCGCCTGATTCCACACCATGATTTTCGTCGCCATTTTCGCTTTTTCCGCCTCCACGCTGATGCGAAACCCCGGCGTGTCATGCAAAAAGATGAGCGGAATATGATACGAGTCGCACAAGCAAATGAATTCCGTCGCCTTTTGGCATTCCTGCGGCCCGGGCGCTCCTGCATATTGGTTGGGCTGATTGGCGATGATGCCGACCACATGACCGTTCAGATGCGCCAAAGCGGCGATCAGCGCCTTGCCGAATTGTTTCTGGTACTCAAAATAGTCCCCTTCATCAACAAGGCAGGCGATGATGTTTCGCATATCATAGACGCGGCTACGTTTGTCCGGCAAAATTGAAAACACTTCCTCAACCATCCGGTATGGGTCATCGTCCGTCTTCCGCATCGGCGGCCGCTCGTTCTCGTTTTGCGGCATGTATGAAAAAAACCTTTTTAGTTGCTCGATGCATTCTGCCTCTGTCTCGCCATCGGCGTCAATTTGCCCTGTATACTGGTGATGAATGTCTACGCCCCCAAGCTCTTCTGGAGAAACGCGCTGCCCGTTTGCCAGCTCGAGCATGCGCGGCCCAGCGATCGCCATGCATGTCCCCTTCAGTTGCGTGACAAAATCGCAGCTGACCGCCGTCCATGTCGGCCCACCGTAGCTGTCCCCCAAAATCGCCGCCATCGTCGGCACTTTCCGGTGGTGGGTGAGCAGCTCGCGTGGAAACAATTTGTCGCTGATCCCGTCCGACCCCATCCCGTCCGGCATGCGCAACCCGCCGCCTTCATGGAGGAAAAACATCGGCAAGCCATTGCGCACAGCCAACGCATGCATTTGCCGCGACTTGCGCAAATGAACGCTCCCCTCCGTTCCAGCAAGCACCGTTTTATCCCCGGCGATGATGACCGCCGGGCGGCCATTCACTTTACCGATGCCGGCGACGATCCCGTCTCCATACGTCGTTTCTTCCAAACCGGGTTGGTCGGACGCGTTCAGCTGTCCGAACTCGACAAAAGTTTTGGCATCCACAAGCAGGTCGATCCGCTCTCTGGCCGTCAGGAGCCCTTTCGCGTGCTGCTTGGCGATTTTCTCTTCTCCGCCGCCTAGCGCGGCGCGCGCTTTTTTCGCCATCAGTTCGTCTGTTAATTGCCGCAAATGTTTCATCGCGATCCCCCTTTGGCAGAAAAAGGCGGGGCGGCCCGCATCAAACCCCGCCGCTATGTTATTCTCTTGGCAGCAGCTTTCGCAATACTTTGCCTGACGGCGTCGCCGGCAATTCATCAATGAACTCGATATAACGCGGATACTTGAACGCCGCCATATGCGTTTTCGCCCATTCGATCAAGTCAGACGGCGCCACCCTTCCTTTGTACGAATCATGGAGAACGACAAACGCTTTCGGCACTTCCCCTTTCATCGGGTCAGGCACGCCGATGACCGCACATTGCTTGACGGCCGGATGTTCGTTCAACAGTGCCTCGACGTCTTCCGGAAAGACGCTGTAGCCGGACACTTTAATCATTTCTTTCAACCGCCCTTGGAAATACAAATAGCCGTCTTCATCGACATACCCGATATCGCCAGTGTACACCCACCCATCTTTCAGCGTCTCGCTCGTCGCGTCATCGCGGCGGAAGTAGCCTTGAAAAACCCCCGGATTTTTGACGACAATTTCCCCCGACTGTCCGGGCCCAAGCTCCCGTTTCGTTTCCGGATCGATGATGCGAATGTCCGTCTCATACGTCGGGATGCCGCACGAGCCAAATTTCACACGGTCATCCGGCATAAACGTGTCACACGTATGCGTCTCGCTCAGCCCGTAGGCGGCTTCGTACAACAGGCAGCCGCCGGTCGCTTCCGCCCACCGCTCGGCAAGGTCTTTCGTCACCGGCAGACCGAAGCTCGTCGCCAAGTTGCGTTTTAAACTTGACAAGTCGGCAGAGGTGGTTGACAGCACTTGCAAAATGGCCGCATTCATCGGCGCGATGCTGTACCATGCCGTGACTTTGTACGTTTCGATGGCTTTGATCGTCGCCATCGGATCAAAGCGGGTAAACAGCACGCATGGATGTCCCGTGTACACCGGCGTATTCAGTCCCATCACCATGCCGGCAATATGGCAAAGCGGGGAATGGGCCATAAGCTGTTCGCGTTTTTCCGTCAGCCGGTTCGCCTGGGCGGATGCGGCCGTCTTAAATAGCGCATTGCCATAGGTGAGCATCGCTCCTTTCGGCCGACCGGTCGTACCCGATGTAAAAATGATCAACCCGACATC
The DNA here is from genome assembly GCF_040327975.1 of Geobacillus sp. G4. Lineage (NCBI taxonomy): Bacteria > Bacillati > Bacillota > Bacilli > Caryophanales > Anoxybacillaceae > Geobacillus > Geobacillus sp. G4. The sequence continues at coordinate 10,119 of NZ_JBEPJY010000018.1, read as the reverse complement.
GTTCCATAAGTCAATAGAAGCGGTCTCATCAAGCGGCGGATAGGCGGCGATGATGGCCGCAAAATCGTCCGCGGCGCTCATCGCCTCTTTCGGTTGCACAAGCTCGGCGCAAAGCGGGATGCCCCCTGCCGGATCGGCGTAATCGCCGTAGTGGCACGTTACGATAAACGACAGAGGCGCTGTTTGTTGTTCGGCTTGTCGAACGCGCGGCACTCCTTCCTCTCCGGCGATGATGCCGACAAGCGGCACTTCAGCGAAAAAATAGGCGAGCTCCGATTCCCGGTACATCGGGTTGAGCGGGACGACGACGCCGCCTAACTGCTGGATGGCGAAGTGGGCGATGATGTATTGCGGACAGTTTTGCATGTACAAGGCGACATAGCTCCCTTTCCTCACCCCTTTTTCCTGCAAATAGCGGGCAAAACGGCGGACGTGATCCAGCAATGTTCCCCAAGTGACCACCTTGTTGTAGAAGATGTACGCCGGCTCGTTTTCCTCGCGTTCGCCGCGATGGCGCAAATAATGATAGAGCGGCTGTTCGCCGAGCACATAGTGTAGCTTCTTCGGCAATCTGCTCGGCCAATACGGGGGCGTTTGGTTCACCTGTTTCACCATCCTTCGACAGAATACTGAATGGTCAGTATTTTTCGCTTAGAAAACGCTTTCTCCCAATTGTTCATGTCCTCTGCTTCATCCATATGAAATAATTTCGCCGTCATTCGCCGATTTCCTTTTTTCGAACAACCAATCAGCTTCTCCTGGGATCTGGCGATGAGCGCCTTCGGGACGCGGCAGACGCTGTACGAACGGTTTTTCTTCGGCGATCCTGCCCGGTTTGCGACAACCTTTTACCATCGTTACGACCGGGAGGCATGCGCCCAAATGGTGCGACGGTTTTTGGACAGCGAACAACGTTGACAAAACGGCAACCAACACAGCACCAGGCCGGCATAAACGCCCGCCTTTTCTTCAAAGAGGCTGGATATCATCAAGCGTTCCGTCTAGAAAAAAGGTGTCCCGCCTCTTTCGGGACACCCTCATGCTAACGCATTGACGTGATCGATCACATCGTCCGCTGACGATCAGGAAACAACAAGCTGAACAGCACCCCGGCCACCAGCGCAATGGCAAACGTCGTAAACCGTGAACTGATGATAGCCTCAAGCGGCGAGGAAATCCAGATGACCGTGCTGACAAAACCGGCAACAATGGTCGCGATGGCGCCGATTCCGGAATATCTTTTCCAGAAGAAAGAAAGCAAAATCGCCGGCGACAGCGTGCAGCCGATTCCAGCCCACGCCCAGCTGACAATGAAATACACAAGCGATTCGGATGTCATCGCCAGCACCAAGCCAAGCAACCCGGCGATGACCACCACCGCGCGGGAAAGGGCGACAAGCTGCCTTTCCGACAGGCGGAGGCGCAGCGAGCGGCGGACAATATCTTCGCTGATGGAGCTAGTGATCACGAGCAGCTGTGAATCGGCTGTTGTCACGATGGCGGCCAAAATGCCCGACAAAAGCACACCCGCCAGCCACGGCGGCAATAAATCGAGCGCCATGTGCGGCAACACCGTTTCAACATCGGCAAATGAGCGCCCCTGGTAAAGGGCAATCGCCGCAAGGCCGATCAAAAACGCTCCGCCATAAGCCAACAGCGTCCAAACGATGGCCACTGTTTTGGCCGTTTTCGCCTCGCGGGTGTCTTTTAGTGCCATGAAGCGGACGCTCAGCTGCGGCTGGCCGCCTAGATAGCCGAAAAACCAGGCAAAATTGTTAAACAACAATAGCCCAAGTGCAACACCGGTCACTCCCCCCGTCCATGAGTCGAGGCCTGGTTTCGCGTGATGGAGCGCTTCACTGATCGACAACCCACCACTGTAAATTTCCACCACTGCCACGATAGGCAAAATCACGAGTGTTGCCAGCATAAGCACACTTTGAATCATATCCGTCCAGACGACGCTGACAAATCCACCGGTGTACGACAAAAGGATGACAATCACCGCGCTGATGACCATGCCAAGCTTCGGATCGATATGAAACACGGCAAACAACGTCTTGCCCGCTCCCGCAATTTGTGCGCTGAAGTAAAACATCATAAAGCTAAAAATAAGGACGGTCGAAAGCCATAAAATCGTTTGTCCGTGGGCGCCGAACCGCTTGGCTAAATAGCCGGGCAAGGTCAGCGCTCCATGTCGCTCTGCCTCTTGGCGGAAACGGTCCGCCAAAAAGAGCCAAGCGCACACAATGCCGATGACAATGCCGACGGCCACCCAAATGGCAGAAAGGCCGCTTGCAAACACAAAACCCGTGTAGCCAAGCAGCAGCCATGCCGATTCGCCCGTCGCCCGCTCGGAAAACGCGAGCGCCCAACCGGGAAGTTTTTTTCCGCCAAGCAAAAAGTCGGAATGGCTCATCTCCTTTTTCCCATACCAATAGCCAAGCGCCGCCATCACAAGACAATACAGCACGAGTTCCGCCAAGATGATGCCATTCATCGCTGTTCCTCCCTGTTTGTATAGTTTTGCGCAGGCGCACACTTGATCTGCCAGTACATCCCCCTCCTTTTGCCCTACACCCCCCTTTCCATAAAAAGGGCACTATCATCAGGCCGCGACGATAGTGCCGATGTCAACGACATTTAGTAGTCTTCACCATGGAAACTTCTTTACTCTTTACATATGTGTCAACCCATCCTGTTATTCCAATATGAACCCACGTCCTACATCGGAAAGTTTCGCTTTTGTCCGGACAGAATCAACATGTGAAGCGCCGCAAGTTGCGAGGCGGCCCGAATTATAATAAAGTGGAGATGAGTCCAAAAAAAGGAGTGAGCAAGATGAACCGTTGGGAGAAGGAATTGGACAAATACGCCGAGCTGGCGGTGAAGGTGGGCGTGAACATTCAGCCCGGGCAAACGCTGTTCGTCAACGCCCCGCTCGAGGCGGCGCCGCTCGTCCGCAAAATCGCCAAAACCGCGTACGAAACCGGGGCGAAACACGTGTATGTCGAGTGGAACGACGAGGCGCTTACTTACATTAAATTTCACTACGCCCCAGAGGAAGCGTTTTCCGAGTATCCGATGTGGCGGGCGAGAGCGATGGAAGAACTCGCCGAACAAGGCGCTGCCTTTTTATCCATTTACGCCCCGAACCCGGACTTATTGAAAGATGTTGATCCGAAGCGGATCGCCACCGCCAATAAAACGGCCGCCCAAGCGCTCGCCAACTACCGGAGCGCCATTATGGCCGATCGGAACTGCTGGTCGCTCATTTCCGTCCCCACACCGGCGTGGGCGCAAAAAGTATTTGGCGATCTGCGTGATGAAGAAGCCATCGACAAATTATGGGAAGCGATTTTCCGCATCACCCGCATCGACCAAGACGATCCGATCGCTGCCTGGCGCGAACATAACGATCGGCTCGCCCGCATCGTCGATTACTTAAACAACAAGCAATACAAACAGCTCGTTTACGAAGCGCCCGGCACCAATCTCACGGTCGAACTCGTCGACGGGCACGTCTGGCACGGCGGCGCGGCGACGAGTCAAAGCGGCGTGCGCTTCAATCCCAACATCCCGACCGAAGAAGTGTTTACCATGCCGCATAAAGACGGCGTCAACGGCACGGTGCGCAACACGAAGCCGCTCAATTACAACGGCAACGTGATCGATGGGTTTACGCTCACGTTCAAAGACGGTCAAGTCGTCGACTTCAGCGCCGAACAAGGATATGAGACGCTTAAGCATTTGCTTGACACCGATGACGGGGCGCGCCGCCTCGGGGAAGTCGCCCTCGTGCCGCACCAATCGCCGGTGTCGCTGTCCAATCTCATTTTTTACAACACGCTGTTTGACGAAAACGCCGCTTGCCATTTGGCGCTCGGCAAGGCGTATCCGACCAATATCGAGAACGGCGCTTCATTGTCCAAAGACGAACTCGACCGTCGCGGCGTCAACGACAGCCTCGTCCACGTCGACTTTATGATCGGCTCAGCTGATCTGAACATTGACGGCGTGACGAAAGACGGGAAGCGAGAGCCGATTTTCCGCAGCGGCAACTGGGCATTCGAACTGGCGTAATCGGTTTCGCCAGCTCTAAACAATAAGGCTGCGCCAAACGAGCGGCCAGACCCGACCGTTGGCGCAGCCTTATTCCGTTCAAGCACGGTTTCACACGGAACGATCAGACCGAACCGATGGGGTTGTTTTCATCCTGCCGCAAGTGCACAGCGGCAGATGCCGCCTGCGCCAGCTGCTCGCATTGCCGCAAACGAATGCCAAAGAGCACGAGCGGGTCGCGGTACGCCTCAGGGTTTTTGCGCATATGTTTGAGCTCGCCTTCCTGGGCAGCGATCTCCAGCTCCAGCCGTTTCAACGTTTCATCGAGCGCCGTCAATGGCGCATGGAAAAATTGAGTGACATCACGCTCAAGCGATTTGGCAAACCATTCAAACGGCAGCAACAACTGCTGGATGATCGCCTCCACCACCTCAGCGTAATCTTGCGTCTGGATCAACTGCTTATACTTTTGCGCCAGCATCGCCTTGTTTTGCGCAAAGGCACCGAGCAGTTTGCCCGCCCCTTTCAACAGCAGCTGGCTTGGCGTTCTCCGCAAGAAAACGTTCACCTTGTCAATTTGCACCCCGTTGATCAACCGATCCGTATCGCGCCGCCAATCGGCGAGAAGGCGAAAATCGCATTCGAGCTTGAGCCGTTCCTGGCCGAACATGGCGTTAAACCCTTCGCCCATTTCATGCAAAAACACCTGGCATTCGTTGAATTCGTCTTCCGTCGCTGCAATCCACTGTTCCATGGCGCGGCGCAGCTTTGGCAGCGCCTCTTCATCAAGGTAAGCGCGAAGCCGTTCGTTCGCTTTGTCGTTCAGTTCAAGATGCAAGCGGGAAAAATCCCTGTCTTCGCTCACAAGATCCGCCATGCTGCGCAACAGATCGGGAATCGCCGTCAACAGCTCGCCCCGCATTTCCGCCAAGACGGTGTGGAACGACTTTGCCGTTTTGGCCGTTTTCTCCTCTTGCAGGTCGCCAAGCTGATGAATGGCGCCGCTGAGTTTAGCCGCCATTTCTTTTTTCCATACGACCAGCTCCGCCAGTCGACTTTCCGCCTCGGCTCGCTGCCGGAACAAATGAGCGATGAACTGGCGGATCGTCGTTAAAATCGCTTCCTCGCGGCGGACAGGGGACACGCATCGGCGCATCTCCTCAAGCCAGCCGACGAGGGCTTGCTGCTGCTTGCGGCTTGGCGCATGCGGCGAATAGACCATGACATTGGCTTCCGGAACGATCGTACGAACGTGCGCTTCCACTTCCTCAACGATTCTCGCCGTCTCCTCTTCATCCACCATCCCGTCGCCCGGAGGAAGCAAAACGTACATCGGCGCAGACGGCGCCCGCTCGCGAAGCTGCAGCATCAACTGTTCATCGGCGCTAGAAAACGGATCCTCGCCGTTGAGAAGAAAAAGAATGCTGTCAGCAAGCGAAAACGACACAAGCGCTTCATGGTCGGATGAAGCGCGCCCGCCGAGCGGGCCGATATCCAACAAGACAATCCCTTGCGGCACGAGTGAAAACGGCGCCGTGCATTCAATGACAGCGTCATCGGAGAATCGGCTTCCGCGGCCGCCCGTTGCCTGTTGAAATTCGTCAATGCTCGAAAAAACGGTAAACTGGTCGTCGCTGATTTTCGCGACTTCCATCTCCCCGCCGTTTCTCCACGCAAGCACCGGCGCAGATGGCGCCGCCAACGCTGCCTCGCCGACCAACGTCCGCAAAAACGCCAACCGCTCATGGCGCGACGCCCCAGCGACCAAAACGAAATGCGTCCGCGAATCAGACAGCTGCCGCACGAACCAGCGGAAGCGGAAATGCGAGCCCGCCCGCTGCTCTTCCGCCCAATCGGCAATTTCTTCAAATAGCGACACACCCGCTTCCCCAGCTTGCCGTTTCGCATGGACGAGCCGCTTAGCGGCGTCGTTGACCGTCTCTTCTTCAAACGCCTCAGGAAATTTCTCACTCCACGCCAACAAGGCAGCCGCGGCCACCGCTGTCTCCGGACCGTCGGCTAAACTCACCCAGCTTTTGACAAGCGGTGGCACCACTTCCACCAACTCTTTCAATCGGTACGGGCCTTTCATCAATCCTGCATAGGCTTCCCCTAAAAGGCCAGGAATTCGCTTCCAGTCGTAGTCGCGGCCGATCGACAACTCATCATAGAGGCGATTCCACTCCGCGAGCCACGAAAAATAGAGGTCACCATCCCGATAACCGTTCCATAGCGCCTGCACAAGCCGTTCAAACTTCACCCGATCCGTTTCGTACAACAGCGCCAGGCAGCGTGAAAACCGCGCAGGCGCCATCGTTCGCGCATGTCCTTGTTCCACATAACCGGTCAAGATGTCCGCCCAGCGGCGCGCCGACGTCCGCACCGCCTCTCCTAAAGCAAGCTCGACGGCGCTTTCCCAATCACCTTGCTCCTCGAAAAAGGCGCGCGCCCATTCGGTCATGTTCGGATAATCCGGATACAACGTCACACCGCGCTTAATCATATCATCCGCTTTCGCGTTTTCCCCCAACTCACGGTAGAGCGAAAACAGGCGCAAAATGATTTCCGCATGCAACGTTTCGCTTTCCGTCTCAATCGAACGGTACAGCTCCTCGGCCAGCTCGAGCCGTCCAAGCTCATAGTAGCTGTCGGCGATATTTTTTTGCGCCCACGGGCGCAAATCGTCGTGATGGACTTGTTCCCATTTAAAGATCGCCGCTTCGTAGTCGCGGCGGTGGAAATACACTTCCCCTTGGGCAAAGCGAATCGACGACAAATCAGCGCCATCCCGATGCGCCGTGAAAAACATATCGCCAAGCGCGCTGACAACGTCGCGTTCCCCCGCCTCGACGAGCGTCTCGTAAAATGTTTTATGAACAAGTTGCTGTTCAAACCCCATGTCGATCACCTGACTCGTATATTTGCCATGCATGTTCATTGTATGGCACGTTTTCTAATTTTATTTCTATCCTATACATTTTAACAAACTTTCGCCGCCATGAACGTTTCAATTTGTTTTCATTTGCGAGACAAAATTCGACCCAATATGCGATGAGGCCAACCAAAGGAACTTTCAATGGTGGTTACGGCCACGAACCACTTTGTTCTTTTACGTCTACAAATGCTAAAAAGACGAGGGAAAATAAAAAAGCACGTAACCATTCGAGTAGGTTAAGTGCTTCTCGTCGACAATTTCTTAATCGTTTGATATTTTTCCTCTACTTTGTTCCTCAGCTCTTCTTCTCCGATATACTCATCGTCGTCCTCTCTATGAAGAGGGTTAGGCTCATACCAGCCGCACGCTTCCGAAATATCATCAAACGCGTCGATGTACTTTTCGTCTAAATCTCCATCATCGAAATAAGATGCATATATAGCAGGAAAATCATAAGAAAATTGCTCTGGCGGCAAATTTCCTTCAAGATCGTCTTCGATGCACTGCAACAAATCATCCATCGATTTCCCTCCAATCTTTTTTTGGATTCTTTCTAGAAAGCTGGTGATTTAGTGAAGAAGGTTGATGGCCCACCTATTTTTCAATTAGAGAAACTTTGACAAACGGGCTTGCGATTCTGATCCAACGCCGTTGATTTGCCCGCAACGCCCCGTTTTTCACCGGGCTTCTAGTAACAATACTAACAATTTCGCCAGTATCATTAGCTTGTATGACAGCTATACCGTCTTTAAAATACACCGTTGTTCGCATATCTAGCGTGGCCAAAAGTATGGGAAATTCAAACAGAACACAATCAAGTAATCGTATTGATCGAGGTATCTTTTGATGCCAAAAATTATATCATATGTAGCAACGTTTTAAAGGCTCTATATCCAAAGCTTATACCAAATCCAATCAAAGAAATCCCTGCAGCAACAGATAACCATTTTAGCCACTTTTGACTTATCATTTTTCTTCCCAAATGTACAGAGAGTGCTACTGTAAAATCCCATAATGCGATCCCCAGAAATATCGCACTACTTTTAGCAAGTGCATGATACCTTTCAATAGAATTCAATTCCATCGCTAATACAGATCCATAGATGCTAACCCAAAAAACAATATTAAGTGGATTCGATATAGCTATAAAGAAGCCAGAAAGATATGATTTGAATAAACCTTCTTTGTTAACCTCTCCGGTTATTTCAACCTTTTTAAATGCCTCCTTTATGCTATCATAACCCAAATAACACAAAATGAAGAAACCAGAAAACCACATGATGAGCTGTACAACAGATTTTGTTAAAAAAACGGATAAGCCAAAAAAGATGGCAAACATTAGTACTATATCCGCTGACATTCCTCCCAATCCGACAACCCATGAATGAAAAAATCCGTACTTTATTCCCCGCTTCACCATTTCTATGTTAATAGGACCAATCGGAATTGATAAAGATAAGCCAAGAAGAACCGAAGCAAAAAACTACTTAGCATATATTCATCTCTCCTTTTTTAATGGACACCTCATTTCGACCTGATCTAGAGCAATTCCTGTCTTAGTTAACATAGAACCGCCTCCCAAAATTACTTAATATTTCCTTCAATACAAATAATAACACTAATCATTTTTTTATTCAATATTTATAATTATAATACAAATATAATTAACATTCTCTTCATGTAAATTAGCACATTATTTCAGAATCCCTTTTTCAAATTATTTCAGGAGGATTCGGAAATCATGTGCAAAATTTTTACGGATTATTCTGGATTTTGCACATTCTTTCGGAACGTTTGCACGCTCTTTCAAATGAAGATTTCTACTCTCACATCATAGACGAGAAGGAACAAAAAGAATCGCGGCAGGTAGATCAAACCATGATGGAACTCTATAATGCCCTGTGATCACCGTGCAAAATTCGTGCAAAATTTTTTCGGATCCTATCGTTTTTTTCGGGATTCCCAAAAAATGAAAAACGACCGCAAACGCGATCGTATCAAGGGTTTTGAGGATTTTAACCGGAACGAATCGTATGTAAGTGGCGTCCCAGGAGAGACTCGAACTCCCGACCGACGGCTTAGGGCCGATGCCCCTTCCTCTACAAGCTTACTCGAAGAAGATGGATGCGTCGGGGCAACTCGCAGTTGTTTCAAAGAAGCTATTGCTCGTTGCTCTATCCTGCTGAGCTGCTGGGACATCATCAACAGGACACCCCAACATTCCCGCTGCCCCTTCCTCTACAAGCCGATTCGAAGAAGCCCGATGCGTCGGGGCAACTCGCAGTTGTTTCAAAGAAGCTATTGCTCGTTGCTCTATCCTGCTGAGCTGCTGGGACATCATCGACAGAACACTCCAATATTCCCACTGTCGGCTCTTATAACCAAATAAAAAATTCCCCTCTCGCACATGGAATCAATCTTCTTTCCTGGCGATCGGAGAACTTCGTTCCAGCGCCTTTTGCGCGTTCTTTTTGTATGGAAATGGCGTCCCAGGAGAGACTCGAACTCCCGACCGACGGCTTAGAAGGCCGCTGCTCTATCCTACTGAGCTACTGGGACATAGTAATCATGATGACACTCTCATTATTCCGCTGCCCCTTCCTCTACAAGCCGATTCGAAGAAGCCCGATGCGTCGGGGCAACTCGCAGTTGTTTCAAAGAAGCTATTGCTCGTTGCTCTATCCTACTGAGCTGCTGGGACATAATCAACAGGACACCCCAACATTCCCGCTGTCCCTTCCTCTACAAGCCTACTCAAGGAAGCTTGGTGCATCAGGACAACTCGTAGCCATTTCGAAGATGACTTTGCTCGTTGCCCTATCCAGCTGAGCTGCTGGAACAATATCCATACGATATTCACGATAAAATAAAGGAAAGCGGGTGATGGGAATCGAACCCACGACTTCAGCTTGGGAAGCTGAGGTTTTACCATTAAACTACACCCGCATGATCAATATCATTAGGACTTGTCTTAGAAACGACTGCAATAAAAATATAATCGCTAATTGTTTTTTTTGTCAATATCTTTTTTTGAAGTTAGTTAATAAACGCGCTCGAGAGGATTCGAACCCCTAACCTTCTGATCCGTAGTCAGATGCTCTATCCAATTGAGCTACGAGCGC
>NZ_JBEPJY010000017.1:0-38064 GCF_040327975.1 Geobacillus sp. G4 | reverse complement strand
CGTATCGCGTAAGGGGTACCCTGTTTGTCTCTCTAACCATGGAAATTATTGTAATGAAAAATGCTCATCTACAGTTTGTATGACAAGTTGAAAGAGATTGGCCCAACCGTGTATATAGGGATTGACACTCAACATTATTGGGATTCATTTACAAACAATATGAAGCTGATCGGGCAAATGTTTGGCAAAGAAAAAGAAGTAGATGAGGAACTGGCCAATATTGAAAAACAAATCGAAGAAGTGAAGACAAAGGCTGCAGACAAAAAAGCGCTGATCATTTTGACGACCGGTGGGAAAGTGAGTGCGTACGGCAAAGGTTCGCGCTTTGGGCTCATCCATGATGTGCTCGGCGTGCCAGCCGCAGACCCGAATTTGAAAGTGACGAATTCTCATGGACAAAGCGTATCATTTGAGTACATTGCCGAGAAAAACCCGGATTACTTGTTTGTCATTGACCGCGACGCCGTTGTAGAAGGAAAGCCGACAGCGAAGCAAACGATTGAAAATGCGCTTGTGAAAAAGACGAAAGCATATCAAAACGGCCACATTGTCTACTTGGATCCAAATTATTGGTATCTCTCAGGCGGCGGATTGACGTCGGTGTCGGAAATGATCAAACAGGTGGAAGAAGGATTGAAATAAAAGGACAGGCGGGCTTAGGCGGCCCGCCTGCTTTATCGTCATAAAATGATATTCTTAATTTTGTAGATTTCCCGTTCGTGTTCGATGACTTTGTTCGAGAGGAAGGTGATGTCAAGTTTGATGTTGTTCAGCTGTTCATTGAATGATTGGGCATGGGAATCGACTTTTTTCTCTAAGGAGTCGAGTCTTTGGTGGATGGAAGAAACTTCACCGTGAAGTTTGTGCACGTCCATCGCGAGGGCGTCGAGTGCGGCGTCGGTTTCATCCTGGCGGTGAAGCAGGGCAGACATCAAGTCATACAGCTCTTTTTGGCCGGCTTTGATATGGGCTTGTTCTTCTTCCAACCGTTTTTGGCCTTCAAGGAGAGCTTGCTGGATGCGTCGGAATTCTTCTTGCTCTTTCCGCATTTCCTGTTGTTCTCTACGGATCTCCTGCTGTTCTTTTCGCATTTCCTGTTGTTCTCTACGGATCTCCTGCTGTTCTTTCCGCATTTCCTGTTGTTCTCTACGGATCTCCTGCTGTTCTTTCCGCATTTCCTGTTGTTCTCTTCGGATTTCCTGTTGCTCTTTCCGCATTTCCTGTTGTTCTCTTCGGATTTCCTGTTGCTCTTTCCGTATTTCTTGTTGTTCTCTTCGGATCTCCTGCTGTTCTTTTCGCATTTCTTGTTGTTCTGCTTCCAGCCGTTTGTGGCTTTCGACGAGGAGGTGCAGCGTGTTCTCGATATGACCAAGGCGGTTGAACAACTGCAAGAGGATCTCTTCGCTCATGGTTGGCCCCTCTTTCATTCTAATTTCCTTCATTATAGCACATATGTTCTTGTCGGACAAGCACGAATGGTGTATATAGGAAAGCGTACAAACATATGATACAATGAATAAACAAACTGACAAGTCCCAGTGCGGATGTCGGCTAGTATGTTTTTAGAAAGGGATCGATGTATGCTTTACGTTTCTCCTGCCAAAATCGCAAGCTATTTTTATCACGAGTGCGAGCGGAATTTTTATTTTCAGTCGTTGGCGAAAGAACGACGCAGCGAGCTCGATGTGCCGGAAGAGCTGTTTGAGCGGCCCGCGGTGCATCAGAGCGTGCTGCGCCGAGGGGTTGAGTGGGAAGAGGAAGTGATTACGACCTATTTGGCCGGCCAAGTGCAGATGGGGAAGCGAGAGCCTGGCGCACCGATTTCCCACTGCTATTTGGATGGAGAGGAGACGATCCGCGAGCTGAAGCAGCCGAGCAAGCGCTATTTATACCAGCCGACATTGATCGCGCCGCCGCGCTTTTACGAACGGTACGGGTTGGATCTGAAAGTGATCCGATTTGCGGCGTGTCGTCCGGATTTGATTGAGTGCATTCCGGGGCAAAACGGCTTTGTGTTCCGCATCATCGACATCAAATCATCAGATGTGTTAAAGATTTCCCACCGCGTGCAAACGGCGCTGTACGCGTTGATGTTGTCCTCGGTGTTAGAGGAGCACGGCGTTAAGGGCAGCGTCGATTTGCGCGAAGCCGGGATATGGACGTACAAAACCGAGCAGCCGCAGCTGACAGATATCGGACAGCTGCTTCCGTTTCTTGAGCAGTTTTTGGCTAGCGAATTGACGGCGCTGGCTGGGAAGCAACTTGATGAGCTGTTTTGGCATTTGGATTATCGCTGTGAATGGTGCCCGTTCTATGATTACTGTTTCGACAAAGCGCGGAAACAGTCGCATATTTCCCTCGTTCCGTACTTATCGAGTCATGCGTCCCGCTTTATCCGCGAGCGGCAGCTTCCGGAGACGATCGATGAGTTTCGCCAACTTCTTGAGCGTCAAGAAACGAGACACGTCCTAAAACAAAACGCTGGATTGGCGCGTCAACTTCGGCGGCTTGAAGCGCAGCTTGAGGCGATTGCGGAGGAAAAGGTCGTTCCGTATGACCAGGCGGTGACGCATATGCCGATATGGGAAGACATCCGTCTGATTCTCACCGCGCAACGCGATCCGTTGACGGGGAAGATTGCGGCGGCATCGTTGTACCGTGTTGGTGGAACAGATGTGTTTGGAACGGGATCGGAAATGCATCATGTTATTGCTGGTTCTCTGGAAGAATGCGACGCGGTCGGCCGAACGTTTGCCGATGCGCTGGACCGCCTGCTTCAGACGGTGCACGATTACAACCGGGAGCGAGAGTGGCGGTCGCAAAAATCGGTGCAGGCGTATGTCACCGACAACTATGAATGGGACAATGTGCAGCAGCTGCTTCAAGCGCTTTTGTTCGATCCAGACTATAACGAAAAAGCTGTTCGGCTGCTGTCGTATTTTCATAGCAGCTCACTAGCAAGTGCCAACGATCATCCAGATGAAATCGTTCCGCTTCCTGTCGTTGTGCTGACAACGGCTGTGAGCCAGCTGTTCGCCTTGCCGACGCATGTTGCGTACCGTCTTGAAGACTTGTCGCGGTATATTGCGGCCTACCATGATTCGCCGTTTCTGTACTCGGCGAGCGAGCGCTTTTCGTTCCGCTTGACAAACGCCATGAAACTGGATGTGCTGCATGATGCCTGGCAAACAGGGGACACGGAAACACGGCAAGCGGTCGAGAAGGAGCTGAGCCGCCGCCTTTGGGCTGCTCACAGCATCATTCAAGGCATCCGTGCGTGGGCCGAGAGCGTCCATCCTTCGCCGCTTATGGTCTGGCCGGAAAAATTTGCGTTTCCTCATTCGGCTGATTACCGTGATCCGCTTGTGTCCAAGCTGGCGTTTATGGCGCGCTATGAGGCGCTATTAAACTACTTGGATATTCGCCAAAAGCGCCTGCTTCCGCTTTCGGAGCGGCTTGAGAACGGAGTGACGCTTCATGTCACGTACCTTGGCGGCGATCGGTTCCGATTGAACAACCGCCAGGCGCTTGAAGCGATCGATCAAAGGGCGAGCTGGCTTTTGACGGAGTGCAATGAGGAAGGAGAAAAGGCGCAACAGACGTTTCCTGATCATAAGTACGCCAGTGAATGGAAGCCGCCCCAATGGGCCAATGTCTATTTTGTCCGCATTCGCGCCATCGAAGATAATGGCAAGACAGCTGAACTCAAGCTCGAGTTGCCCAAATGGCTCGATCGGTTCCCGCTTGTGGAAGGAGAGGAGTATTGGCTGTCGCTTCGGCATGCCGATTTTACCACCCGGCGCGTCTTGCAGGCGTTGCAACAGTTGGATCAGGACAATCATCGCATCTTGGACTTAGTTCGCGATCCGATTCGCTATCGGAAAACGTTTCGTCCCAACTTGGATGCAGAGGAAGTCAAGGCGCTTCTCCGCCGAAGCGGGTTGACAAAAAGCCAGCGTCAGGCGTTTCTCCACTTTCTCCGCCATACGTTGACGCTCGTCTGGGGGCCGCCTGGCACCGGGAAAACGCATTTTATTGCCGTTGCTCTTCGGTTGCTGATGGAAATGTATGAAAAACGGGGGCGAAGGCTTGCCATTCTTGTTTCGGGTTTCACCCATGCGGCGATCGAAAACGTTCTGCGCAAAATTCAGGAGCTTGCGCCGCGGCGCAGCGTCCATATCGCGAAACTTGGTGAGATTCAGACGGAAAACGCCAAAGGAATCGCCGAGGTGGCGGACCGTGACCTTCCCGGATGGCTGGGCAACGGCGGGCATCGGGTGCTTGGCGCCACGCTGTACGGCATTCAAAGGGCGTATGAAAAGGGCTATCTAGAAGAGTTTGACGTCGTCATTCTGGATGAGGCGTCGCAAATCCGCGTGGCCGATTCACTGTTGGCGTTGCGCCATGTCAAAAAAGCAGGCAGGCTGCTTATCGTCGGCGACCATTTCCAGCTGCCGCCAATCATTCAAGGGGCGTATGCGGCCGCGGAAGGGGAGCCGCACCTGTTTGACTCGATTTTCCGCCTGCTGTTTGACGCGGATGTGGAGAAGCGGTATACCCGCCAACTGACGGACAATTTCCGCATGAATGAGGCGCTTTGCCGCTACCCGGCCGAGCGGATTTACAGCTCCCAGTATACCGCGTTCACCCGCCAGATTGCCGAACAAACGTTGACGCTCGCCCCTGCGCCCCGGGCCGATGGGTGGATCGAAGCGGCGATCGACCCTGACTATCCGCTTGTCGTCTGCACGTATGACGGTGTATACGGTGTCCAAGAAAACGAGGCGGAGGCGCGCTGGGTGGCGGGCATCGCGAAGGTGTTGCGGGAACGGCTTCTCGACAGCGAGGGGAAACGGTACGATGACTCATCAGAAGGCGACCAAGCGTTTTGGCGCCGCGGGCTGTTTATCATCTCGCCACATCGGGCGCAAATCCGCGCCATTCGCCGTGAGCTTGAACGCCAAGAATTGCGCCCGCCGTTTTTCGTCGATACGGTTGATAAAATGCAAGGGCAAGAAGCGGATGCGGCGATCATTAGCTACGGCGTCGCCGACCCTGAACTGGCTGTGATGGAAGGGGAGTTCATCTACAGTTTGAACCGCCTCAACGTTTCGCTTACACGGGCGCGGAAAAAGACGATCCTCTTCCTCTCGCGCCAACTCATGTCGCCGTCGCTTCAGGTGATCGGCAACGAGGAATACCGTGAAGGAGTGAATTTTATGCTCGGGCTCGAGCACTACGCTTCACGGCGTGGGGAAGCGCAAACGTTTATGGTCGACGGTGTTGCGCTACAAATGTACCGAGTCCGTCATCCTTAACATTGAAAAGATGAGTTTTCGATGAAACGGCTGGGTTGAACAGGAAAAGAGGATGAATAAAGGCGCTTTTCAACTTGGGAAATTCTTTGGTGTCTCCGCGAATCACCCATTTTTCTATAAGAAAACCGCATAAGCAGTCGCCATCCGCCATGCCGCCTTCTCCGTCTCATTGGCTCGTCTTGTTTTCGGTGCCGAATTCAGTCATGCACGGTCCGAAAACGGTCAAAAAACAGGGGGAGGTGTGCATGGCGTTTTTTTGGATGGCCAAGCCGTCTATATAAATTGTTACATATTGCCGAATAGGTCTTAACGCCTGTAAAATGATTTTGGAAGAAACGGAGAAATCCGCACTTTTGCCATTCTAATAGTCAAGCAGGCAACAGGATGGAAGCGCTGATTAGAACATCTTCGTTTGGTGGCGGCTGGTTGTTTACATAACAGAAAGTGCAGGTGATTGGTATTGTATACACTTTTTGAGACTTTGTTTTCTCTAATCAACAAGATCGGAAATAAAGGATTTACTGATTTGTTTCTTTATTTTCAGCTCACACTGTTTTTAGCCATGGCTATTTGGCAGTTTATGCGCATTCAAAGGGAAATCGCGGTGATGAATCAGTTGAAGCCGAAGCTGCTCGAGTTGAACCGCTCCGTAGATGGAAGCGCCTACGAGATTGATCAGGCCATTAACGATCTTTTTGTCCAAGCGAAAAAGTCAAAATATAAGGAATTGTGGGAACGGTATTACAATCGCGTTTCGCAAAAAAACGAGGACGAGCGCATCAATGTAGAACCGTTTTTTGGATTTGATGTGATGTATCATCATATGGGGTATCGGACATTGATGGACATGGGGGCGGGGATCCATGTCAGCCTCGGCGTCCTTGGCACCTTCGTTGGCCTCTCGGTCGGGCTGGCTGAGCTGCATATTGGCAATACAGAAGCGTTACGGTCAGGGATTAGCAGTTTGCTAGATGGGATGAAAGTAGCTTTTTACACCTCTGTATGGGGCGTGTTGCTTTCGTTAATGTGGACGATGTTTGACCGGTGGATTAGCGGTGTGCTTGAGCACAATATTGACTGGCATTCCGAGCGGCTTGATTTTTTGCTTAGCACGGACGATGAGGAGCTGTTTTTAAACCGCTTGGAAAAGTTATCGCGCAATCAAGCCGACCATTTGAAAACGCTGTTGACTGATGCGCTTGAGAAGGCGATGCAGCCGATCGCTCTATCGCTTCAGCAGTCGCACGGCAGCCTGCAGCAAGCGTTTGGCCAGCTTCATGATCAGTTCGCCCAGCTACATGAAGGAATGGAAACGCAGGCGAAGCTGCTTGAGTCGCAAATTGAGCTGACGAAAAATACGAGCGCCGATGTAACGAGCCGTCTTGTTGATGAGATTACGGGCGGAACACAACAATCGATCGGGCAGTTTAGTGAGTTCGTTCAACAGTCACAAGTATTGCAGACGGAAATGATGAAAACGATTGAGGCGTTCACGAGCCGTTTTGCTTATACGGAAGAGCGGCAGGCGATGACGCTCGAGCGGACGGAAAAAATGTTTGCGCAGTTTGAAAAGATGGCCGCAGAGCTTGAGTTGATGAAGGACAGCTATCAAAAAACGGCAGGCATGATGAACGGGTTAGGCGAAACATTCCACCAACTGCAGCAGCTGACGAAAGACCAGCTTCCGGTTCAACAGGAAGTGATGCGAAGCAACCAGCTGTTGGCCCAGAAGTATGATGATTTGGCCGATCAGTTCACCCGCTTTAATGCACAAGTTGAAGCGCAGTATAGCCAGCTGCTCGAACAGCTTGTCCATGCATCGTCCTCACTTTCCGCCTCGTTTCAAACGATGGCGAACAGGTTTGACGAGTCGCTTCGCGTCCAAAAAGAATCGTTGCGTGATTCGCAGCAGCTGCTTGGCGACGTCCAGTCGGCTGTTGTCGCTCTGTCGCCGCTCGTTTCCGAGTTGCGTGAAACGTTCGATCGCGTTCGAGAGCTAAAGGAGCAGCTGCTTGAAATGCAAGAGGCACAAAAACAGCTTCTTCCAGAGCTTGTGCAGTTGCGGACGAAAACGAAGGAAACGGTTGAGGAAGCACTGCAGACGACGAAAGTGTATATGCATGAGATGACGGAGCAAATCGAGACGTTGCAACAAAACTGGGCGACGACGAAAGAACAGTTGACGAAGATTACCGAAGCTCTTCATCTTTCAATGAAAGATTTTGCTGAAAATATTGACAGTGGTTTAAGTAAAACGTATCAACATTTTGATGAGACTTTGACCAAAGCCGTGCAAGAAGTGAGCGGGCTCGTTTACCAATTCAGCGAAGTGCAGGCGGATTTTATTGAGAATTTGGAAGACTTAGTGGATCATTTGGATAAATGGAAAGCAGGGGCTTCAACATGAAATACCGGAGACGGACGGAAGTTAATTATTGGATGTCCTATGCGGATTTAATGAGCGCCATGTTGATGGTGTTTGCCTTGTTGTTGACGTTTGTCATCCTTGATTACCGCGAATTGCTTGAAGAGAAAGAAAGGAAAATTGAGGAGGTTGTCAGCGTCAAAACGGAGATCATCCGGGCTCTGACGGAAGCGTTCAAGCAATCGAATATGGCCATTGAAATTGACCAGCAAACAGGGGCCATCCGCTTTCCAGGCAGCATTTTGTTTGAATCCAATTCGACGGAAATCTCTCCGGAGGGGAAGGCGTTTTTGCAACAATTTATTCCTAAGTATATGGGGATTTTATTGCAGGATCGGTTTAAAGATGAAATTTCGAGCATCATTATTGAAGGGCATACCGACCGGAATGGGACGTACATGTACAATATGTCTTTATCGCAGCGCCGGGCGTACGCCGTTTTAGAGTATATTTATAGCAAAGAGTTTCCTAATTTTAAAGAGCGAGAGCTGTCGAAAAAGTACATTACCGCGAATGGCCGGAGCTTCAGCAGTCCGCTGACGGATGCGACAGGGAAGTATGCCCCCGACCGTTCGCGGCGAGTTGAGTTTTTATTCCGCCTTAAGGACGATGAAGCGATTAAAGCCATTGAAAAGTTGGTGAACGAATAATGAAGTATGAGTATGAACCGGTGTTGCTGAAACGATGGCTGCGGGAACCGCGTCGTCCTCTTTTGAAACAAACGGTTGACTATAGAGCTGAGAAATATCAGGGGGTGCTTGAACGGCTGTCCGATCGGTTTGCCGAGGTAGCCAATGCGCCGATTTCAGTGTTTCAAGAGTGGGTACAACAGCTGTCGCGGCGGGAGAAACTTCTTCTCCCGAACTTGTACAAAAAAGAGCTTCCCGAAGAGCTCAAAAAAGCCATGATCGAGTCCATTCAGCGCCATATCCAGCATGAGCGACGCCTGTTCCGCGTGTTGGTCGATGTTATGTATGAAACGTGCGATTTGGACGAAATTTGGAAGCTTTTGCGTTACGCCTATGCTACCCATATAGAGAAAATCGAAAAGAGGTTGGAAAAAGAGAAAAGTGAAAAATGGCGGCGTTATTTGTTAAGCAAAGATCCCATTGTGTATTTGGCAACAACGGCGTATGAAAGCGAGAAAGGAATTTTAGACGAACTGGAGACGTTTTATTTAACGAAAAACTTTCCGTTGTTTAAACTCGTGTTGATAGAGATTTTTCAGCTGGCCGATGAATCGTTTTTTCTCAAGGAACAAAACTTGTATCGGGAGCTGTTTGTTTCCTCAACAAATGAACAGCAACAAAAAATGGCGAATGCACTGATCAAAAAGTGCAAGCTCAATCACGTCAAGCCGCTTGGGAAACTGATATTTGAAAGGCTGCAAACGTATCACCGAAAGCCGATGTTATGGAGATATGTCGGTGAAGAGGAAAAGCGGCGGTTCGCTCAGTGGATTATGAAGCTGCAATTGAAAGACTTTTTTGGCGGCGTGAACAAAAACCATGAACGGTTTCAATATTGGGAGAAGTTTGTTCCGAAGCTTGAAGATGTCGTCGTGACCGATGAACGCACGACGTTAATTATGTATTTCCGTGACGTTGTCATTATGGAAGTGCTTGGCACTGGGGCGGTCTACATTTATCGCGCCGATGTTTTCCAGCGCCATTTTCAGCCGAAGATCGACCGGATGCTCGCCGAGCGGGAGCGATTTGCCCATACAGCTTGGCAAAGAGTGCGTGAAGTGAAGCGGAGTGAACTGATGGACAGGGATTTAACGATTCCAGGCGGCTGGTTGCGCCATACTGGCGGATGGCAATGGAAGTTTGATGAATGGCTTCGGCGCGAACTCGGCTGGGAGGTAAGAAGAAATGTTCTTCTTCAAAAAGAAGCAGAAAATGATGAAGGCAGTTTTGACGCCGAATGAGGATGGGATTCATCTTTCGTTTCAGCTGCATGACGGCAAAACTGTCATCGAACTGAAGCTGCCTATGGCCAAAGAAGATATCGAAAACTATTACAAAGTGCAAGGATTTCAACAGTACGTCGCTTGGGAGGAGCTTTACGACTCCGGCGTTCTTGTCGATTCGACCTTGCCGTACAGCGAGTATTATGAACTGCTTAAAGACGAAAGCGCCAAAGAGGTGCTTGAATGTTTAGGGCTCCCTGTTGTTGAGGAGGAGGTGAGCGGGAAGCTTTCGCTTCGTTCGCTGCCGCATGAAGCGGATTTGGCCCTGCAGCTATTGGACTCGAGCGGGCGTAACTTAGACCGGATCGGGAAACCGGCGGGGGCGGTTTACGTCTTGCCGGACCGTCTCGTGCTGCTCCCGGAACGGGTGTACCGTCTGAAACGGGCGCTTTTGGAATCGTATGAATCAGGGTACGAAAAAATCGGCATTTGCCAACAACTGGCCAAAGAAGCAGGCATCCAGCTTGAAAATTTTTTGCAAACGGAAACGTACCATGTTGTTGATACGTATGATCTCGACATCGCTGTGCATCGCCCTGACCATATCGAGCTCGTCGTAAAAGGGAGAACTGAGGAGGAGACGCGCCATCTTCAACAGTTGCGGCGGGTCAGCAGCATAAAGAAAGGCCATGGACGAAGCCGCTTTGTCAGCACCGGACGGGTTCACGCCGATATTGTCCATTTGCAGCAAAAACGGCATATTACGGGGGAAGAGGTGCCGCTATTTTTGGAAAATCCGGCTGCCATCCTGCCTGAGCACGATTACTTGTTTGATTTGGACCAGTTTTCAGAACGTGTCCGCGGCCTCATCCCAATCGAACGGGTGCGCCCTTTTTTTCATGAGCGAACGGGAATGCAATGGTTTGATGAGGAAAGCGGTCGTACAGTTCCGTACGATGAGGCGTTTTTGCGCGAACTGATGGAAAAATATCCGAACCAGCAATATGTCGAGTATAACGGCAAATGGATTTACTTAGATCCTTTATTGCGCCGGAAGCTACTGCAACTGCCGAAAGACGCCGACGAAGCGTTGAAACGGCGATATATTCTTGACATTAAAGATAATGAGGAAGAGCTTGAGTACAAAATGGAGAGCGCCCAAGCGGCGCCGTTCCGGCGTTGTCCAGTTCCCTCTGAACTGCAGGAGGAGCTTTTTCCGCATCAAATCGAAGGGTTTGAATGGCTTTGCCACTTGGCGGAGCAAGGAAGAGGCGGCTTGCTGGCCGATGATATGGGGCTCGGGAAAACCATTCAAGTGATTGCGTTTTTGCTGCATCAAAAGGCCCATGGGCGGCTAAGGCCGACGTTGGTCGTCCTGCCGATTGCGCTGATTGAGAACTGGATAGCGGAAATCGAAAAATTTGCCCCAAGCCTGCTCGATAGTTTGTATATCCATAAAGGAAGCGGGCGGCTGGCTTCGTCGCAGCTCATTTCACAGTTTGATCTCGTTTTGACCAGCTACGATACGCTGAAAATTGACCAACTTTTGTTAGGGAAGATCGAATTCCAAGCGATCATTTGCGACGAGGCGCAAAACATTAAATCCCACGCCAGTCAGCGATCGCGCGCCATCCGCGCCATGCAAGGGCACTTTCGCTTGACGATGACCGGTACGCCGGTTGAAAACAGCCTAGACGAACTTTGGGCGATTATGGACTTTGTTCAGCCCGGCGCCTTAGGCTCGTTAAAAGAGTTTCGATCCCGCTATGCGGAAACATCAGACTATGATGCGCTGCTTAAAGCCATCCGACCATACTATTTGCGCCGTACAAAGCAGCAAATTCTCAATGATCACCTGCCTAAAAAACACCTTGTTTCGCCGATTTATGTCGAGGCTTCGCCACTGCAGAAAGAGATTGCCCAGTCGATGTTGGCCACAAAAGAGAGCGGACAGGTCGCCATTTTGAATATGATCACGAGATTACGGCAGCTGTACGGCCATCCGGGAGCGGTCATCGCCGGCTATGAAAATCTCCCGGCCGCAGAGGTGCCGAAGTTGAGGGAAACGATGCGCATCGTCGAAACGATTCGGCAAAAAGGGGAGAAAGTGCTCATTTTTACGGAGTTCCGCAAGTTGCACTTTCTTTTGAAACGAATATTCATGGAGAAATACGGCATTTCTGTTCCGGTGATTGACGGGGATACGAAAAATCGCCAATCGGTCGTACAACGCTTTAATGAAACAAACGGCTTCGGTATGATGATTTTATCCCCGAAAGCGGCCGGCGTCGGTTTGACGATCACAAGCGCCAACCATGTCATCCATTACACGCGCTGGTGGAACCCGGCGGTTGAAAACCAGGCGACCGACCGCGTGTACCGCATTGGTCAGCAAAAAGATGTATATGTGTACCATATTATCACCACGGATCGTTCCCATTTCCCGCAAGGAACGGTAGAGGAATTAATGCATGAACTGCTTGAAAGCAAACGCCATTTGGCTGAAAATGTCATCATCCCGTTTGATATGCGTGAGATCCAGCAAGCCATTGCCGAGAAGATGATGGAACAACGCCCACTCGTCTAGGAACGGCTTTCATCCCAGCTCTAGAATCATCCGCCATGCCGCCTTCTCCGTCTCATTGGCTCGTCTTGTTTTCGGTGCCGAATTCAGCCATGCACGGTCCGAAAACGGTCAAAAAACAGGGGGAGATGTGCATGGCGGTTTTTCTTTCGGGAACAGAAATATGGTGTTGATATACCAATGGTTTGAACGGTTGACGACTTTAGTCACTTGTTAAAGTTGACATAACCACATTTTATTTTTGAGAGGAGTAGAAGGGGTGTGCAAGAATACCCGTTGCAACCTTAGAAAATCAATGGTAAAATGAAGGTACTCTTGAAAAAGGAAGGTCTCGTTTAGAGGATAAAAACCGCAAGTAAATATGTTTCAACAAGATTTACTGAACGGATCTTGAAAATGAAAAAGGAAAACCTCGTTCAAAGGTTTTGCTCCCCCGCTTTTTGCAGAAGGCGGGGGTGTTTTTATGGCCAAAGGAAGGAAACCGGTGCGCCGTGGCGAAATAATGGAAATAAGATTCGTCAAAAAAAGCACCGCGTTGGGAAGGGCGAGGGGAGAGAGGGGGAGTGCCATGGCAAACGTCGGCGGGAGAAGGAAACCGGCAGCGGATGCAAGGCTTGAGGCGATCAAAAAGCTCTTTCCGGAAGCGGTTGTAGATGGGGGCATCGATTGGGAGTTGCTGAAGAAAGTGTTTGGCGGTCACGAACGGCAAGAAGCATATGAGTTCACGTGGCCGGGGAAGGCGGAGGCGAGGCGGCTCGCTGAGCTGCCTGCGTCCGGAGTATTGCGGCCGGATCGGGCAGCGAGCAAACAGTGGGAGACGACGAACAATTGGTATATTGAAGGAGACAATTTAGAGGCGTTAAAGCTGCTGAGAACGTCGCATGCGGGAACCATTCAAATGATTTACATCGATCCGCCGTACAATACAGGAAAAGTGCTCACGTACAAAGACAATTGGCGCAAGGGGAAAGCCGTTGTTCCTAGCGGAATCCAGGAAGAAGCGCGTGCCCATGCCGGCTGGCTCAACATGATGTACCCGCGCCTTTGGGTGGCGAGGGAGCTGTTAGCCGAGACGGGGGCCATCTTTATCTCCATTGATGATACGGAGCAGGCGAATTTGAGAAAAATGTGCGATGAAATTTTTGGCGAGCGGAATTTTGTCGCCACGTTCATTTGGCAGCGGGCGTTTTCGCCCGTGAATATGAACAAGTTCGCCTCGCGCAACCATGATTTCATTTTATGTTATGCGAAAAACATCGATCGCCTGGCTTGGTACGGCTTGCCGCGCCATCCGGAAGCGGATGGGCGGTATGCCAACCCAGACAATGACCCACGCGGTCCATGGACGTCAGGCGATTTGTCGGTGGGTCCGCCGATTCCGGAAAAGATTTATGAGATTGTGACGCCAAGCGGTCGGGTCGTTTCCCCGCCGAATGGGTATTGCTGGCGGGTGACGAAGGAGCGCTTCGCCGAGCTGGCGGCGGATAACCGCATTTGGTTTGGCAAAGACGGAAACGGGGTGCCGCGCCTGAAGCGGTTTTTAAGCGAAGTGAAGTCGACGGTGACGCCGCTTACGATTTGGACGCATGACGAGGTGTCCCATTCGCAGGAGGCGAAAAAAGAGTTAAAGGAGCTGTTCGGCGGGCTGGCGGTGATGGATTACCCGAAGCCGGTGAAGCTCATTCAGCGCATGGTGGCGTTGACAACGAGGGATGATGATCTCATCCTGGACTTTTTTTCCGGCTCGGCGACAACGGCTCATGCCGTCATGCAGCAAAACGCCGAAGACGGCGGCCGGCGGTCGTTTATAATGGTGCAGCTTCCCGAACGGCTTGCGGAAACGTCCGAGGCGTATCGGGTGGGGTTTCGGACGATTTGCGACATTGGCCGCGAGCGCATCCGCCGCGCGGGGGAGAAAATCGTTTATGAAACGGGGAAGACGGAGCTTGATATCGGCTTTAAAGTGTTTCGGATTGAGAGAACCAACCAGCCCGCTCGCTAGGCGAACGGGCTGTTCCTTGACTAGGTTGATGAAAGGCGCTTTGGTTGAGGTGATACCCGTGTTTTCCGAGTCTCTGATGTCCAACGTTTCGGGCGCTTTTTTTACAACGACGCCGCAGCCCAACGGTCGTTGACAAAGACGTCGTACTCCGCGGCAATCGTTTCTTTGAGCTCCGCTAAAGATGGGATGCCGTCGGCGAAAGTGTAGGTGTCAAGGCAAATGAGGGAGTATTCGTCGCCGGGATCAAATACGATGGTGACGACTTCTTCCGTTCCGGCGTCCATTTGCCGGACGGTGTCGCCGTCTTCCAGCTCAACGAGTACGTTTTGGTATGTTTCGCGAATCACGTAGTAGCCTTCCTGCAATTGTTCAGTGAATAGATGTTCGATGTCCGTCAGTTCGTGGACAATCATTATTTAAGTCCTCCTAACTTGTGAAATCATTCTCAATGTCAGTATATAACGTAGTCGCTGTCGATATAATAGATGCCGTGGAAAGTTCGAAAAGTTGTCATGTTTGCATGCCAAGCGTAGATAAGGTTGGGTGCAGGATTGATAAGGGAAAATAGCAGCTTCCTGCAAAAAGAAAGCGCCCTCGTGGGAGGGCGATGTCAACGTTTAACCAGTGGCACTGCTTGCCTTCTGTCATCGATAGGCTGTTTAGGTGTAAATGATTCATTATTTTGCGATTTCTGTCGGACTGTTATGTTTTGAATCGAAAAGGGTGATTTGTTCATACTCGCCTTCCTTTAATACGCTTTGGTCGTTTTTCATTAAGTAGGTGTAGACACCAATTGCAATGAACAATCCAAATGTCCACGCGTTGTCCCAAAGAAAACGAAGTGGTGGTATGAATAAACCAAGTACAGGAATAACGACTCCCACAATCAGTGCGTACACTCCGTTTTTGTTAAACCCATTTGCATAATTGTAACGGCCATTCGGTTTGTACAGTTCTTTTAAGTGCAACTGTCTTCGGCGAACGAGCCAATAGTCCGCAATAGCAATGCCGTCAATGGGTCCAAGCAAAGCGGCGTATGTGCCAAGCCAGCCGAATATATAATTTCCAAAGTTGGACATAATATACCATGGCTGCAATAAAATAGCGAATAGTCCTGTGATAATCGCGCCAATTCCAAATGTAATTCGCTTCGGATATAAATTTTCGATCGCTCGGGCAGGGGCAACCACGTTGGCACCCACATTAATAGTTACAGAAGAGATGACAATAATAATAGTCCCTAATAGAATGACAAATGGGGGAAATTTAGCTAACAGCTGCACGGGATCCCAAATGGCTTGACCAAAAATCACAATGGTTGCTGAGGTTACGGCAATTCCGATAAATGAAAAAACAGTCATTGTAATAGGCAAGGATAAACTTTGGGCGACCATTTGTGATTTCTGACTCTGTGCGTATCGGCAAAAATCAGGGATGTTTAATGCCAATGTGGCCCAAAAGCCGATGACGCCAGTTAAAGAAGGGAAAAAGACTTTCAAAAATTCACCGGTTGTTTCGAACTTAGAAGGAGTCTCTAAAATCGGTCCCCATCCTCCGGCGTTCGTAAATGCCCAAATGAGCAAAATGATGGAAGAAATCCCGACAACAGGTGCAGCCACTGCGCTTAGCTTTTTGATGCCTTCTGGGCCTCTATAAGCAACGCTGATATTTAAGATCCAAAATAATGCAAATACAATGGCTGTATGTCCCGGTAAATTCCCCCACGAAGAGAATGATGCCATGAGTAATGTGTCAATGGCTTCTGTTCCGATCCACGTATTGATTCCAAACCATCCGGCTGCTACAAGGGCCCGGGCTAAAGTGGGAATATGGGCGCCTTTATCTCCAAACCAAAGCCGGGCAAACACAGGATAAGGAATCCCGAATTTTGTTCCTGCATGAGAGTTTAATAAAATCGGAATAAGGACGATCACGTTCCCCAGAAAAATGGTACCAACAGCTTGCCACCAGTTCATTCCTAAAGCAATCATGCCGCTGGCCATGGTGTATGAAGGAATGCATAAACACATTCCAATCCACAATGTAGCAAAATTGATTCCTTTCCATGAATGTTCTTGCCTTGTTGTCGGACGCAAGTCATCATTCCATAAAGGACTTCCACTGACTTCTTGTGCGGCTTCCTCCGTCAAGACCACAATCCCATTGTGTTCAATTTGTGTTTTCATTCATATCCCCCTTTTTTTAAAAATCCAGTGTATAAAAGAGAAATTTAAGAAAATTCTATCTATACTATGTAAATTTTTCATTATACGATTTGTCAAATAAGAAAAAGAGAAATCTATTCATTATGTAAAATGTGTAACTATTCCTCACATTTTGATGTTCTCAATCCTAGGGAGCAACTTCGTCTAGCTGTATATTTATTTCGCTGAAATTTACATAGTGAACAATCAATGTTTTCTATTATTTAACAAAGTGTATAATGAAAAGCTGGTGATTTACTATGTAGAATATTCTTAAAGTTCAGCCTAATTGTGAAACCAGATAAAATGAAGAAGGAGTGATTGGAGCATGGCTGATCAAGTGACCATTGGTTTGATCCAAGCTTCTCATAATGTGCATGGGGACGAGCCGGTCGAGGTTCATAAGGAAAAGGCGATTGAAAAGCACGTCAAGCTTGTCAAGGAGGCAAAAGATCGGGGAGCACAAATCATCTGTTTGCAAGAGATTTTCTATGGCCCGTATTTCTGCGCCGAGCAAAATACAAAATGGTATGAGGCGGCGGAAGAAATTCCAAATGGTCCGACGACCAAAATGTTTCAGGAAATAGCAAAACAGCTGGGGGTAGTGATCGTTCTACCGATTTATGAAAGGGAAGGAATTGCTACTTACTATAATACGGCAGCTGTCATTGATGCCGATGGAACCTACTTAGGAAAGTATCGCAAACAGCATATTCCGCATGTCGGGGTAGGAAACGAGGGCTGTGGATTTTGGGAAAAATTTTATTTTAAGCCTGGAAATTTAGGCTATCCGGTATTTGATACCGCATTTGCCAAGATCGGCGTTTATATTTGTTATGACCGTCATTTCCCAGAGGGAGCGCGAATTTTAGGACTAAAAGGCGCTGAAATTGTGTTCAATCCATCCGCTACGGTAGCAGGTCTCTCCGAATATTTATGGAAACTGGAACAACCGGCTCATGCCGTTGCCAATGGCTATTACGTGGCTGCCATCAATCGGGTTGGATATGAAGCACCGTGGAACATGGGAGAGTTTTACGGGCAGTCTTACTTGGTTGATCCTAGAGGGAACTTTGTGGCCATGGGCAGCCGTGATCAAGATGAAGTGGTGATTGGCGTTATGAATAAGAAGATGATTCGGGAAGTGCGCGATATTTGGCAATTTTACCGTGATCGTCGTCCGGAAACCTATAGTGAAATGACGGCTTTACTTCCATAGAAAGCAGCGAGAAAGGGGAGGAGGGAATGACTCTATTCCCTTTCTTTAAAAATGACGCGTGGAGGGGGATGGAGATGGAGCAATCACGTTTGGAAAAGAACTTTGAAGAAGTAGAGCCTGGCTTGACAGATCGAGAAGCAATGGAAGAAGCGAATCGATGTTTGTACTGTTATGACGCTCCTTGTATTCGAGCTTGTCCGACAGGGATTGATATCCCCGCTTTTATCAAAAAAATTGCTTCTGGGAATGTAAAAGGGTCAGCGAAAACCATTATGTTGTCAAACCCGGTTGGCGCCAGTTGTGCAAGAGTGTGTCCGACAGAGGAATTATGTGAAGGGGCTTGTGTTTTAAATCATTCTACAAAACCCATTATGATTGGAAAATTGCAGCGATATGCGACCGATTGGGCGATCCGAAATAAAGAAGTATTATTCCAAGCGGGACGAAAAAATGGAAAAACAGTGGCGGTTGTCGGCGGCGGCCCTGCTGGATTATCATCGGCCAGAGAACTAGCTCGTCTTGGGTATGAAGTGACCATTTTTGAAGCGGAGAACCAAGCAGGCGGGCTAAACACGTATGGCATTGTTTCTTTCCGCCTCCCTCAAAATATCTCGTTGTGGGAAGTCAATCAAATCAAAAGCTTAGGCGTGCAAATCCGCACGAATACAAGGGTTGGTAAGGATATTGAAGTAAACGAGCTCCTAGAAAATTATGATGCTGTTGTTTTAGCTGTTGGCATGGGGAAAGTGCCAAAGTTAGGAATCCCGGGAGAAGATTTGGACGGAGTATATGATGCCATTGAGTTGATTAAAGAGACGAAAACAAAACCGTTGACTGATCGGCTGGTGGGGAAAAGGGTAGTTGTGATAGGTGCGGGAAATACCGCGATTGATGCAGCTACCTGTTCGGTGCGTCTAGGAGCGGAAAATGTAAAAATTTTATATCGCCGGACGAAAGAAGAAATGACAGCTTATGAATTTGAGTATGAGTTTGCCAAACAGGATGGTGTCGAATTTCGCTGGCTAACAGCACCCAAAAGGATTATTGGCGACAGTAAGGGCAAGGTTACTCATGTTGAATGCGTTCGGATGGAATTGGGAGAACCAGACGCTGATGGCCGCCGCCGCCCTCTTCCGGTTGAGGGATCGGAATTTATTATGCCGGTTGATGTTGTCATTAAAGCCATTGGGCAAGAGCGCCATATCGAATTGATTGAAGCTTTTGGATTAGAGCATGATCATGGCGTAGTCAAGGTGAATCCTGAAACTTATCAAACGTCGAATCCGAAGGTGTTTGCTTGTGGGGATGTGATTTTTGAAAGAGGAAAAGGCGAAGCGATGGTGGTGGTGGCAGCGCAGCAAGGGAAGGAAGCAGCTTACGGGATTCATCGATATTTGACAAAGGCAGTAAGCGAAACGGCCTAAATGAGAGGAGGGAACGGCAATGGCTGATTTAAGCATTAACTTAGCGGGAATCAAGTCCCCCAATCCATTTTGGCTCGCTTCCGCCCCTCCCACCAATTCGGGGTATCAAGTGCAAAGGGCATTTGAGGCGGGTTGGGGAGGAGCGGTATGGAAAACATTAGGGGAACCTATTTTGAATGTATCGTCCCGATTTGCGGCAATCAGTTTTAACGGACAGCGAGTCATGGGCTTTAACAATATTGAATTAATCACGGATCGTCCTCTTGAGGAAAATTTAAAGGAAATTTATGAGACGAAAAAACGTTTTCCTGACCGGGCTGTCGTTGCTTCTTTGATGGTCGAGCCCAAGCGCGAAAAATGGCATGAGATTGTGAAGCGAGTAGAAGATGTGGGCGTGGATGGGTTGGAACTCAATTTTGGCTGTCCGCATGGAATGGCGGAACGGGGGATGGGATCGGCATCAGGTCAAGTGCCAGAATTGGTCGAACGACAAACATATTGGGTCAAAGAGGTGGCACGCACCCCTGTCATTGTCAAATTAACTCCTAATATTACCGATATTACGGCGACCGCTGAAGCGGCTGCCCAAGGCGGGGCAGATGCCATCAGTTTGATCAACACAATCAATAGTCTCATGGGGGTGGACTTAGATACGTGGAATACGATTCCACATGTAGCAGGAAAGGGGGCGCACGGGGGATACTGCGGTCCAGCAGTAAAACCCATTGCTTTAAATATGGTGGCCGAATGCGCGCGACACCCGCGTATCCGCATTCCGATTTCGGGAATTGGCGGGATCTCCAATTGGAGAGATGCCGTTGAGTTTATGTTAATGGGAGCGACAGGAGTTCAAGTGTGCACGGCGGTTATGCACCATGGGTTTCGGATTATCGAGGATATGATTGAAGGGTTGAATCACTATCTTGATGAAAAAGGAATTGCTTCCGTAATGGATATTGTAGGGAAATCAGTGTCAAAGTATTCTGATTGGGGAGATTTGGACCTCAATTATAAGGTTGTGGCGCGAATTCATCGTGAGCGCTGTATTCAGTGCAATAAGTGCTACATTTCTTGTGAAGATGCTTCCCATCAATGCATTGAGCGTCTCGTAGACGAAAACGGAAAAGAATATTTAAAAGTGCGCGAAGAAGATTGTGTAGGATGCAATTTATGTTCCATCGTCTGTCCGGTTGACGGAGCGATTGAGATGGTCGAAGTGCCAAGCGAACATCCCCCGATGACATGGAATGAACGGCAAGCGGCCCTTGGCCGGCTAAGCGGTTGCAGTGTGGATATCAAATCATTATAAATGAAGGAGGGTATCATGATGACAAAATTGATAAAAAATGGAACAATTGTCACCGCTACAGATATATATGAAGCCGATCTCCTCATTCAAGATGGGAAAATTGCAGTAATCGGGAGAAATTTAGATGAGAGCGGAGCGGAAGTGATTGATGCCACAGGTTGTTATGTGTTTCCAGGAGGCATTGATCCGCACACCCATTTAGATATGCCGTTTGGCGGCACTGTGACAAAAGACGACTTTGAGTCGGGGACGATTGCCGCCGCATTTGGCGGGACGACGACCATTATTGATTTTTGCTTAACGAATAAAGGTGAGCCCCTGAAAAAAGCGATTGAAACTTGGCATAACAAAGCGACGGGGAAAGCGGTGATCGATTACGGGTTCCATTTGATGATCAGTGAAATAACGGACGATGTGCTTGAAGAGCTTCCAAAAGTGATCGAAGAAGAAGGAATTACCTCCTTTAAAGTATTTATGGCGTATAAAAATGTGTTTCAAGCTGATGATGGAACCTTGTATCGGACGCTAGTCGCGGCAAAAGAACTCGGAGCGCTTGTCATGGTGCATGCCGAGAATGGAGACGTGATTGACTATTTAACGAAAAAAGCCTTGGAGGACGGGCATACTGATCCGATTTATCATGCATTAACGAGACCTCCAGAGCTAGAAGGAGAAGCGACGGGGCGCGCCTGTCAATTGACAGAACTCGCTGGTTCGCAATTGTACGTCGTTCATGTATCGTGTGCTCAAGCGGTAGAGAAAATTGCTGAAGCGCGCAATAAGGGGTTGAATGTATGGGGCGAAACTTGTCCCCAGTATCTGGTGCTCGATCAGTCCTATTTAGAAAAGCCGAATTTTGAAGGTGCTAAATATGTATGGTCACCGCCGCTTCGTGAGAAATGGCATCAAGAAGTGCTATGGAATGCCTTGAAAAACGGCCAGCTGCAAACGCTCGGATCTGACCAATGCTCATTTGATTTTAAAGGCCAAAAAGAATTAGGAAGGGGAGATTTTACCAAAATCCCAAATGGTGGTCCTATTATTGAGGATCGGGTGAGTATTCTTTTCAGTGAAGGAGTGAAAAAAGGGAGAATTACCCTCAACCAGTTTGTTGATATTGTATCAACAAGAATCGCCAAATTGTTTGGTCTATTCCCGAAGAAAGGAACCATTGCCGTCGGTGCGGATGCGGATTTAGTCATTTTTGATCCAACGGTTGAACGGGTGATTTCAGCCGAAACACATCATATGGCTGTGGATTATAATCCGTTTGAAGGGATGAAAGTAACAGGGGAACCCGTGTCGGTTTTATGTAGAGGAGAATTTGTGGTACGTGATAAACAATTTGTCGGGAAACCGGGGTACGGCCAATATGTTAAACGCGCGAAATATGGGGCGCTAATGGCCGACCAAGATGTGGTGAAAATGTCCTAACGTAAATAAATCATTGAACACCAACAAGCTGTGCCTGGCGGTAAGGATGCGGGTTACGACGAGAAGCGGGGGGTGTGTGATGACTTACCATCAGTTTCTACGTGAGCGAGAAAAGATCGATTACTTAATTGAACAAGGATACTATATGAAAAGCGTAAAAGAAAATTTAAGCGGATCGTTTGTTGAATTTGAGAAAGAAGACTCTTTGTCAGAAACAAGAGATATCCAAACACTGCATATTACAAACGCTGATGCACGCAAATATTTTTCGTCATTATTAATCCGCCAGCTCAGAAAACACCACGAATAGAGAGAAGAATGATGCACGTCACGATAAGCGCCGGAACGAGTTCCTCTATATATCCTTAATCATTATAGAGGCAGGGCCGGCGCTTTGGTTTTCATGAAACAGAGCGCGAATCGCCTAAATGAATGTCACATTTCATAACATAAAACGCGATCGATGATGTTGCTTTCTGTATAATGAAACGTAGAAGGCCATATATAGCCAAGCCGTTACATAAAAATTTGTGATAGAAGCAGGAGCGACCGTTTACGCTACCTAAATTAAAATGGTATTGCCATGATTGGTGTAAGGGGAGTGAAACAAAGTGTATGAAGACTCCTACATTAACGGTTTCTGATATTCTAAAGCGGAAACATTTTGAACATGTTGAAGTGGTTGCAGGGCATAATGGGCTCAACCGCACTGTAAAATGGGTTCATGTTGTCGAGGTTGCGAAAATCCATCATCTGTTAAACGGAAAAGAGCTGATTTTATCTACTGGGGTAGGATGGAAGGAAAATAAGGAACTGTTTCGATCGTTTGTAGAACAGCTTATCAACTGTGACGCTTCGGGATTATGTATTGAAATCGGTATGCATACTCCTTCTGTTCCGCAAGAAGTAATCGATTTAGCGAATGCGCATCACTTTCCGATCATTCTCTTTCTCAAAGAAGTGCCTTTCGTTGAGATCACCCAAGACATCCACACTTATTTAATTAACCAACACTATGAAATCATCTCCGGACTAGAATCATATTCACAGCAATTAAACAAAAAATTACTTTCAATGGACCATTATAGTGAAATTTTAAAACTATTGCACCACTATTCGGGACATCAAGTGGTTTTTAAAATAAACGGCAGAGAGGTGGAGATATTTCCTAAATATAGCAAAACATTTAAGGAAGAACAGTTGATAGTTGACGACAACGCAGCTTCCAAGAAAAGAGTGGCCACCCAACCGATCCAATTTCTCGGGAATGAATATGCCGAGCTATCCATTGTGTCAACCGGAAAGGAAATCAGCGAATTTGATCTGCTGATTTTGGATCGTACGGCAACTGCGCTGGCACAGCATCTGCTTCGTGATTTGTATGTCGATGAAAAAAAGAGAGTAGAAGAAAATGAGTGGTTGAAAAGCTGGCTAGAGGGAGAGCATCCCATTGAAAATGTGTTTAGTTATTTGGCTGAGTATGGGGCAGAGCCAAATCCAAAAGGAGGGACAGTGCTTGTTGTCCGTTTTAAATCTTCAATGAAGCAATGCTCGAATTTAGACATGATTTATTTTAAAATGCTATGCCGGACGATTTTTGAACAACAAGGTTTTTCGACATTTCCTGTCGATTTTCACAGCAGCATCGTATTTATTATGATCAATAACAGGGAAATGAAAACATGGAAAAGTCGAATGAAAATAGGACTGAATTCTTTGCTTGAATCGGATTATATTCAAAAGAAGAAATTACCTCAATTTGTTGTCGGGGTCGGAAAATTTATCGAAAATGTTTCTCATATGGACAAAAGTTATCGGACGGCTTTAGAGACGATCAAAATTCAACATCATCTTGGCGGCAGAGCCAATAGCTGTTTTTATGAGGATTTGCATATCTATCGAATTATTTCCCTTATTCATAAATACAATGATTTGTATGAAGTTGTCATGGAATACTTAGAGCCTGTTCTTCAATACGATGAAAAATATAATGGAAACTTGTTGGAAACGTTAAAGGTATATTTGGCGTGTAACGGTTCAAAAAAAGAAACCGCACAAAGACTATTTGTCGTTAGGCAAACGCTGTATCATCGAATCCAAAAACTAGAGTCGCTTTTAGGAGAGGATTTTATGAATCCGGAAAAACGGCTCGCTATTGAGTTTATGATCAAGGCATATGAATATTTACAATCGCAAAGTATGGAAAACAAATATGTGCAGCATGATCGGTTGCGAAGATTGTAAGTAAGAAGTCTCCCCCCTGAGAAGCGAAAAGCAGAAGATGCCGTAGGCTTCTAGGGGGATTTCTTTCGTAAAAACATCCATGAGCAATTTTTTGCTCTCCACCGACATGAAAATCTCAGTCCAAGGCGCGCACATTTTCAAAATTTGGTCACATTGTGGAATAAATAGGCTAATCGCTTTTACGCTTTGTCTAGTGAAGGCAATCAAAAACTGGAGGATAATTTTGTGTAACAATACAAAATATTTAGATCATGAACAAAGATAGGAATAAGGAGGAGAATCTGATGTCCATCACCAAACCGGAAACAACGGTTCTCAAAAACTATATCGGCGGACAGTGGGTGGCATCGAGTGGCACAGAAACGCTAGAAGTCCCGAACCCGGCGACTGGGGAAGTGTTGGCGCGTGTTCCGATCTCAACCAAAGAGGATGTCGATCAAGCGGTGCAAGCAGCCAAGAAAGCGTTTGCGACGTGGAAAGATGTCCCTGTTCCCAAACGAGCGCGGATTATGTTTTCATTTCACCATTTGTTAAACCAGCATCATGAGGAATTAGCGGAGCTTGTCGTACAGGAAAATGGCAAAGCGTATAAAGAAGCGTACGGAGAAATTCAACGGGGGATTGAATGCGTGGAGTTTGCGGCCGGCGCTCCGACTTTGCTGATGGGGGAATCGCTGTCGAATATTGCGGAAGAGATTGACTCGGAAATGTTTCGTTATCCGTTGGGAGTTGTGGCAGGGATCACTCCGTTCAACTTCCCCATGATGGTGCCGCTTTGGATGTTCCCGTTGGCGATTGTGTGCGGCAATACGTTTGTATTGAAGCCATCGGAACGGACGCCCATTTTGGCCAATAAGTTAGCAGAACTGTTTACGGAGGCAGGTGCCCCTCCTGGAGTGCTCAATGTCGTTCATGGAGCGCATGAGGTGGTCAACGCCTTGATTGATCATGAGGATATTCGTGCGATTTCATTTGTCGGTTCACAGCCAGTGGCCAAGTATGTGTATGAACGGACAGCAGCGCAAGGCAAACGAGTGCAGGCGTTGTCGGGGGCGAAAAATCATCATATTGTCATGCCAGATGCGGATGTAGAGACGGCCGTACAACATGTGATCAGCTCAGCGTTTGGCAGCGCGGGCCAGCGTTGCATGGCTTGCAGTGCAGTCGTGATTGTCGGGGAAAACGAAACGTTCGTCCGTCGGTTGAAACAAAAAGCGGATGAGTTGATTATTGGGAATGGTATGGATCCGGAAGTGTTATTAACCCCGGTCATTCGGCAGTCTCACCGTGAAAAGGTGCTAGGCTACATTCAGAAGGGGATTGAAGAGGGCGCGGTATTGCTGCGCGATGGGCGAAAGGAAATGGATGATAGACCCGAAGGCAATTTTTTAGGTCCCACGATTTTTGATTATGTCACCCCGGATATGACGATCGCGAAAGAAGAGATCTTCGCACCTGTATTAAGTTTGCTGAGGGCCAATGATTTAGATGAAGCGCTCAGCTATATTCGGAAGTCTCGGTATGGGAACGGGGCGACGATTTATACAAAGGATGCGAAGGCCGTCCGGAAATTCCGTGAAGAGGCCGATGCGGGGATGTTGGGCATTAACGTCGGCGTGCCGGCGACGATGGCGTTTTTCCCGTTCTCTGGCTGGAAAGATTCGTTTTACGGCGATCTTCATGTGAATGGAAAAGATGGCGTGAATTTTTACACGCGCAAAAAGATGATTACTTCCCGGTTTGATTTTTAACCTGTGTTGGGTGAAAGGGGCAGAGAATCATGCAAACTGAACAACCCCACCAACTGTGGCTCGAAAAAGACGACCGATATATCTGGCATTCGATGAAGCCGTATAACCCACAAGCAACGCTGATTGCGACCGAAGCGAAAGGCTGCTGGGTGACGGATGCAGCTGGACGCCAGTATTTGGATGCGATGGCCGGGCTCTGGTGCGTCAACGTCGGCTATGGGCGCGAGGAGCTTGCCGAAGCGGCGTATGAGCAGCTGAAGACGCTGGCGTATTTCCCGCTCACGCAAAGCCACCTGCCGGCCATCGGGCTCGGGGAAAAACTCAACGAACTGTTAGGCGATGAGTATGTGATTTTCTTTTCCAACAGCGGGTCGGAAGCAAACGAAACGGCGTTTAAAATCGCCCGCCAATACCATCAGCAACGCGGGGAGCATCACCGGTACAAAATCATTTCCCGCTACCGGGCGTACCATGGGAATTCGATGGGGGCGCTCTCAGCGACCGGGCAGGCGCAACGGAAATACAAATACGAACCGCTCGCGCCAGGGTTCATCCACGTGCCGCCGCCGGATGTGTACCGCGACCCGGATGCGGCGGATGACCCGCGCCGGTTGCGGGCGGTCAAGGCCATTGATGATGTCATGACGTGGGAGTTGAGTGAAACGATTGCGGCCGTCATTATGGAGCCGATCATCACCGGGGGCGGTGTGCTCATTCCTCCGGACGGGTATATGAAAGCGGTCAAAGAAGTGTGTGAAAAACACGGGGCTTTGCTGATTGTCGATGAAGTCATCTGCGGCTTCGGCCGGACGGGAGCGGCGTTCGGATTTCAACACTACGGCGTCAAGCCGGACATTATCACGATGGCAAAAGGCATTACGAGCGCGTATTTGCCGCTGGCGGCAACGGCGGTGCGAAAAGAGATTTATGAAGCGTTCAAGGGAACGGATGAATACGACTACTTCCGCCATGTCAATACGTTTGGCGGCCACCCGGCTTCGTGCGCGGTGGCGCTGAAAAACATCGAGATTATGGAGGAAGAGCGGCTGTTTGACCGCTCGCGCGAGGCTGGGGAATGGCTGCTTGATGAGCTCAAAACGAACCTAGCCGGCCACCCGTATGTCGGCGATGTGCGCGGCAAAGGGCTGCTTGTCGGCATTGAGCTTGTCGCTGACAAAGCGACGAAAGAGCCGCTCGATGTGTCGCTTGTCAATCAAGTGATCCATCGATGCAAAGAAAACGGCCTCATCATCGGCAAAAACGGAACGACGGTCGCCGGGTACAACAACGTGCTCACCTTGTCGCCGCCGCTTTGCATCACGGATGATGAACTTTCGTTTGTGGTCCGCGTCTTGAGCGGGGCGCTAGCGGCCATTCAATAAGAAGAACAAACGCCAGCTTGGGTCGACAGGCTGGTGTTTTGTTTGCCTTCGTGCAGACATTCGGAAAAACATAGAAGCAGGCCGCTGTCGCTAGGGTTGGACGTTCTCCCGGTTTCGAGATGGGAGATTCTTAGACATCTGCCTTAGGGCAGGCTGCTGGATCATCGATTCCTGTGCGTTTGACGAAAGATCGATCATGAACACTGAATGGTCAGAACCGTTTTAACTCCATCCAAATACATACGTTAGTGGAATAGCTAAGTCCTCAAATTGTGCGGAATGCAGCGTGTCTTGTTGCCCGTATGTGGCATGCCGTTGATAGGCTCCTTCGTGCAAATGGTATACATGAATCATTTTGTTAGCCGTATCGACGATCCAATATTCTGCAATGCCGTAGTGTTGGTACGTGTAAAATTTTTCGTTGTAATCTTTTAAAGCGGTTGAAGGTGACAAAACTTCAACAACTAGCGCAGGCGCCCCGTAACATCCTTTTTGGACAATCTGTTTTTTATTGCAAATCACGGCAATATCGGGTTGGACAATGTCATCAGGGGTTTCATACGTTTCATTTTTGCTAAGGAATACATCAAACGGCGCCATAAAGACGTAACAATGTTGGTTTTGGAAAAAATGGCGCAAAGCAAAATACAATTCTCCGACGGCAAATTGATGTTCCGAAGATGGAGCAGGTGTCATATTATAGGCTTTTCCATTTATCAGTTCCCAGCGGCCTTCCCATGTTTTCCAGTCAGCGTACGTGTAAATTTTGTTCAAGTCAGGGGTATTGCCCACTGTTTCACCTTCTTTCATCTTAAAGATATGTTTGTTTACAGTTTAACATAAAGAAGTCAAGGAAGTGTAGGAAGGACTTTCATGAGACATTTATTCATCACCCGCCTACGCTGACAACCGGAAGCGAGGGTTTTCTTGGTTCAGAAAGGAATCTGGCGTTTGGTTGTCGAATGACATGAGAGAAGAATGCATGAAGAAAGGGAGAGGAATGATGTCCGCATTTCAAGCGTTTGTCGTCAACAAAACCGAAACAGAATTTACCGCCGGCGTGCAGACGATATCCATGGATGATTTGCCGGAAGGAGACGTCGTTGTCCGCGTCCATTATTCAAGCGTCAACTACAAAGATGGATTGGCGTCCATTCCGGACGGCAAAATTGTGAAAACGTATCCGTTCGTGCCGGGAATTGATTTGGCCGGGGTGGTTGTCTCGTCGCAACATCCGCGCTTCCGCGAAGGGGACGAGGTGATCGCGACCGGATATGAAATCGGTGTGACGCATTTCGGGGGCTACAGCGAGTACGCCCGGCTGCACGGCGATTGGCTCGTGCCGCTGCCAAAAGGGTTGACGTTGAAAGAAGCGATGGCGATCGGCACGGCTGGGTTCACGGCGGCATTGTCCATTCACAGGCTTGAGGAGCACGGGCTGACGCCGGAACGCGGACCGGTGCTTGTCACGGGGGCGACGGGCGGCGTCGGGAGTCTGGCCGTGTCGATGCTCGCGAAGCGCGGCTACACGGTGGAAGCGAGCACAGGCAAAGCGGCGGAGCACGATTATTTGCGCGTTTTAGGGGCGAAAGAAGTGTTGACGCGAGAGGACGTCACGGCTGAGCGCATTCGTCCGCTTGATCGGCAGCGCTGGGCAGCGGCAGTCGATCCGGTCGGCGGCCGGACGCTGGCCACGGTGTTAAGCCGCATCCGCTACGGCGGAGCCGTGGCGGTGAGCGGACTGACCGGAGGGGCGGAAGTGCCGACGACGGTCCATCCGTTTATTTTGCGCGGTGTCAGCTTGCTTGGCATCGATTCTGTCTATTGTCCAATGGATGTGCGCCTCCGCATTTGGGAGCGGCTCGCTGGCGACTTAAAGCCGGATTTGGAGCGGATTGCTCAAGAGATTTCGCTCGCTGAATTGCCGCAAGCGCTTAAGCGCATTTTGCGCGGCGAACTGCGCGGCCGGATGGTGGTGCGGCTGGGATGACGTTTGGGACGCGGTCTGCTTGAAGCAACGCCAAAAGCTCGATGCTTCCACATTCCTTCTTGTTTTGTCCTTGACACGAACACTTCCTAAAAGGTCGGTGAAAAACGATCATTTTCGTCAAATGGGTGATTTTTGTTGGAAAAGAAGAGACATTTTTACAAGGTTTCTTAACTTGAGAAGGGATATTGTTGAGCTGATTTTTTCATTAAATCACCAGTCTTCTAAAAGAGTGAAGGGGACGGGGGAGGCAGGCGTGCAGAAGAATAAGAGAAAGACGCAGGAAGCAGCGCCTGCGTCTTTTTTATCCCCGCAATTGATACCGCTCCAGCTCGGAGAAAAAGTCTTTCACAAACCGGTAAAACACTTTCACCGACGGGGCGAGCTCGTGATGGTCGGAGACGATGATGCCGACATTTCGCTTCACTTGCGGCATTTCAATCGGCACTTTGGCGGCGTAGCGAAGCAAGCTTTCCGACAGGGCGCTCTCCGGCAAGAGGGTCACGCCGATGCCGGCGGAGACAAGCCCTTTAATGGCATCGAGATCTTCGCCTTCCGATGAGATGTTGGGCGAAAATCCGGCTTGGTGGCAAGCGTCAATGACGATTTGATGCAAAATGTATCCCTTTGGAAACGTAACAAACGGGTCGTGGCGCAGTTCGTTTAACACGATCCGGTCGCGGCGAGCGAGCGGATGGCTGTTCGGCAGGAGGGCCGCAAACGGTTCAGAAAATAAAATATCCCCTTTGATGCCGATTTCGCGTGCGGGAATTGGTCCAAGAAAGGCCAAGTCAATTTCCCGTTTTTTCACCGCTTCGATTAAATAATAGTACGACCCTTGGCGGAGATGGAACGAGACGTTTGGGTGTTCCGCTTTAAAGGCGGAGATGACCATGGGCATCATGTGGCTTGCCAGGCTTGTCGGAAACCCGATTTTAATCGTCCCGCGCTCCGGGTCTAAATATTCTTCGATTTGTTGCTTTGCATCATCGACCGCCTTCAACACCGCTTCGGCGTGCGGCAAAAAATGACGGCCGATGGGGGTGAGCTTCACGTTCCGCCCTTCCCGTTCAAAAAGCTGCACGCCAAGCTCCGCTTCTAAGTTTGCGATTTGCCGGCTGATCGCCGACTGCGCGACATGGAGGGCATCGGCGGCTTCGGAGACGTGTTCGCGCCGGGCGACTTCCACGAAATATTGCAGCTGCCGCAGCTCCATTTTTCTCCCTCCTTTTGATTGATCGCAAAATGAGATGGATTTTATCTAAATTATATATTGTTTATATTAATTTTGAAAACTACAATGAATATTACAGACAATTCGGAACGGGAGGGGAAGGCAGCATGAAACACTACGGATTACCGGAAGCGCAAGGGTTATATCGCCCGGAATTTGAGCATGATGCATGCGGGATCGGATTTTATGCGCATTTGAAAGGAAAACCGTCGCACGACATTATCAAAAAGGCACTTCATATGCTTCGCCAGCTTGAACACCGCGGCGGACAAGGGAGCGATCCGGAAACGGGCGATGGCGCGGGCATTATGACGC
The DNA here is from genome assembly GCF_040327975.1 of Geobacillus sp. G4. Lineage (NCBI taxonomy): Bacteria > Bacillati > Bacillota > Bacilli > Caryophanales > Anoxybacillaceae > Geobacillus > Geobacillus sp. G4. Next base: position 7,320 of record NZ_JBEPJY010000017.1, on the reverse strand, counting down.
AAATTCCGCATGAGTATTTTCAAGCGGTGTGCGGCGGGATGAACTTGCCGGAAAAAGGGCGCTACGGGGTCGGGATGTTCTTTTTGCCGGAAGAGGAAGCGAAACGGGCGTACTATGAATCGATGTTCAATGAGATCGTCGCTCAAGAAGGGCAACGGCTGCTCGGATGGCGGACAGTTCCAGTTGATCGTGAAAAGCTTGGCAAACTGGCGCGGCAAAGCCAGCCGTTCATCCGCCAAGTGTTTGTCGCGGCAAGTGATGACGTGGCTGATGAGTTGGCGTTTGAACGGAAGCTGTATGTGATCCGCAAACAATTCGAAAAATGTGTGGAAAACAACGAGTGCTATGTAGCGAGCTTCTCGAGCCGGACGATCGTTTATAAAGGGTTGCTTACGCCGGAACAAATCGATGCGTTTTATTTGGATTTGCAAGATGAACGGTTCCGTTCGGCGTTTGCCCTCGTGCACTCGCGCTTCAGCACGAACACGTTCCCGAGCTGGGAGCGGGCCCATCCGAACCGCTATTTGATCCATAACGGCGAGATCAACACGCTGCGCGGCAATGTCAACTGGATGACGGCGCGCGAGAAGCAATTTGTGTCGGAAGCGTTCGGCGCGGATTTGGAAAAAGTCGTGCCGATTTTGGATACGAACGGCAGCGACTCGTCGATTTTGGACAATGCGTTCGAATTTTTCGTTCTTGCTGGCCGGAAGCCGGCCCATGTCGCGATGATGCTCATTCCGGAACCGTGGTTTTGGGATGAGCAGATGGACGGGGCGAAAAAGGCGTTTTACGAGTACCATAGCTGTCTCATGGAGCCGTGGGATGGACCGACGGCGATTTCGTTCACCGACGGCAAGCAAATCGGCGCCATTTTGGACCGGAACGGCTTGCGTCCGGCCCGCTATTACGTCACCAAAGACGACTACATTATTTTTTCATCCGAAGTCGGCGTCATTGATGTCGACCCGAACAACATTTTATATAAGGAACGGCTGAGCCCGGGGAAAATGCTTTTGGTTGACCTCGAGCAAGGGCGCATCATCTCCGACCAGGAAATCAAGGAAGAAATGGCTCATGAAAAGCCATATCGCCAATGGATCAACGAGCAAATGATCACGCTTGGCGATCTGGAAATTCCGGAGGACGTCGAAGCGCCGAAGCAACTCGTCAAACTGCAAAAAGCGTTCGGCTACACGTTTGAAGATGTGGAAAAAACGATTTTGCCGATGGCGGCGGAAGGAAAAGATCCGACCGGCGCTATGGGCATGGACGCGCCGCTTGCCGTGCTGTCGGAGCGGCCGCAAAGTTTGTTCAACTACTTCAAGCAGCTGTTCGCCCAAGTGACAAATCCGCCGATTGATGCGATCCGCGAATATGTCGTCACCTCGACGATGACGCTGCTTGGCAAAGAAGGGAACATTTTGCATCCGGACGCCAAAGCGGCGCGGCGCATCCGCTTGGAAACTCCGCTATTGACGAACGAAGAGCTCGCAGCGTTAAAAGCCAATCCGTACCCGGAATTTGCGTGCGCGGTGCTGCCTACGCTGTTTACTGATGATTTGAAACAGGCGCTTGATGAGCTGTTTGCCAAAGCGGATGAAGCGATCGAAAACGGGGCGGCGCTTCTTGTGCTGTCCGACCGCGGCGTTGATGAAACACATGTCGCCATTCCGGTTTTGTTGGCGACAAGCGGGCTTCACCAGCATCTTGTCCGCAAAGGGACGCGCACGAACGTCAGCCTGCTTGTAGAAAGCGGTGAAGCGCGTGAAGTGCATCATTTTGCGGCGCTCATCGGCTACGGGGCGGACGCCATCAACCCGTACTTGGCGCTGGAGACGATCCGCCAAGCGTCAGAAAACGGCACGATCGCCTTGTCTTACCGTGAAGCGGTGAAAACATATATCAAGGCGGCTGTTGACGGTGTCGTCAAAGTGATGTCGAAAATGGGCATTTCGACGGTGCAAAGCTACCGCGGCGCACAAATTTTTGAGGCCGTCGGCATCGGCAACGATGTCATTGATGAATACTTTACCGGCACGGCATCGCAAATTGGCGGCATCGGGCTTGCGGAAATCGCCAAAGAAGCGAAAATGCGCCATGAGTCCGCATTTGACGCACGGTACGAAGACGATGTGCTGGATACGGGCAGCGAGCTGCAATGGCGCCGCAACGGCGAACATCACGCGTTCAACCCGAAGACGATCCATTTGCTGCAGTGGGCGTGCCGGAAAAACGATTACAACCTCTATAAACAATATTCGAAACTGGCCAATGAAGAACAGTTGACGTTCTTGCGCAATTTGTTCGATTTCGATTCGAGCCGGCAACCGGTGCCGATTGAGGAAGTCGAACCGGTCGAGTCGATCGTCCGCCGCTTTAAAACAGGGGCCATGTCGTTCGGTTCGATCAGCCAGGAAGCCCATGAGGCGCTGGCGATCGCCATGAACCGGATCGGCGGAAAAAGCAACAGCGGCGAGGGCGGCGAAGACCCGGCCCGCTATGTGAAAGATGAAAACGGCGACTGGCGCCGCAGCGCGATCAAACAAGTGGCGTCCGGACGTTTTGGCGTAAAAAGCCATTATTTGGTCAATGCCGATGAATTGCAAATCAAAATGGCCCAAGGAGCAAAACCGGGTGAAGGCGGGCAGCTTCCGGCCAACAAAGTGTATCCGTGGGTCGGCAAAGTGCGCGGCTCAACGCCAGGGGTGGAGCTTATTTCTCCGCCGCCGCACCATGACATTTACTCGATTGAAGATTTGGCCCAACTCATTTATGATTTGAAAAACGCCAACAAAGATGCGCGCATCAGCGTGAAGCTCGTCGCCAAAGCCGGCGTTGGCACGATCGCCGCTGGCGTGGCGAAAGGGAACGCCGATGTCATTGTCATCAGCGGCTATGACGGCGGCACGGGCGCTTCGCCGAAAACGAGTATTAAACATGCCGGCCTGCCGTGGGAGCTTGGTTTGGCGGAAACGCATCAGACGCTCATGCTCAATGGGTTGCGCGACCGCGTCGTTCTAGAAACCGACGGCAAATTGATGACCGGCCGTGACGTTGTGATGGCGGCGCTGTTTGGGGCCGAAGAATTCGGATTTGCGACGGCACCGCTCGTCGTTTTAGGCTGTGTCATGATGCGCGTCTGCCATTTGGATACATGCCCGGTCGGCGTGGCGACGCAAAATCCGGAACTGCGTAAAAAATTCACCGGGAAGCCAGAACATGTCGTCAACTTTATGTACTTTGTCGCTCAAGAAGTGCGGGAAATTATGGCGGAGCTCGGCTTCCGCACGATCGACGAAATGGTCGGCCGCGTCGATGTCTTGAAGGTAAGCGAGCGGGCGAAAGCGCATTGGAAAGCGAAACATCTCGATCTGTCGCGTCTTCTGTACCAAGTCGATGGACCGCGCACTTGCATCAAAGGGCAAAACCATCGTTTGGAAGAGACGCTTGATCATACAGAAATTTTGCCGGCGGTGCAGCCAGCGCTTGAACGGCAGGAGCCGGTCGAACTTCACCTCGCCATCCGCAACGTCCACCGCACGGTCGGGGCGATGACCGGCAGCGAGATTTCGAAACGCTACGGTGAGGAAGGGTTGCCGGATGATACGATCCGCCTCCATTTCACCGGATCGGCCGGGCAAAGTTTTGCGGCGTTTGTGCCGAAAGGGATGACGCTCGAGCTCGTCGGCGACGCGAACGACTACGTCGGCAAAGGGCTTTCCGGCGGCAAAGTGATCGTCCGTCCGCCGCATGAGGCGCCGTTTGCCGCAGCGGACAATGTCATTATCGGCAACGTCGCTTTCTACGGGGCGACGAGCGGCGAGGCGTACATTCGCGGCCGCGCCGGTGAACGGTTCTGTGTGCGCAACAGCGGCGTTCATGCCGTTGTTGAGGGAGTCGGCGATCACGGGTGTGAATATATGACCGGCGGCCGCGTCGTCATCCTCGGTTCGGTTGGCAAAAACTTCGCCGCTGGCATGTCCGGGGGCATCGCTTACGTTCTCGCTGACGAAGACAGCTGGCAGCAAACCGCCAACCTTGAGCTCGTCTCGTTTGAGCGGCTCGAAGACGAGGAAGAAATTCGCGACGTGCGTCGGATGATCGAAAACCATTACCGCTATACGGGAAGCCCGCGGGCGGCGTTAGTGCTCGAAGAGTGGGATGCGTATGTCCGCCGGTTTGTCAAAGTCATTCCACACAACTACAAACTGATGGTGGAAACGATTCAAGCGCTCGAACAATCCGGGTTTTCGTATGATGAAGCTGCCTTGGCGGCGTTTGAAACGGTGGCGAAACGGAAAAAAGCGGCTGCCGTCGGTGTCCATGTGTTGCAAGCGGCCGCGAAATAAGGTCTTCCTTTCGGGCGGCTGTGGCATGGCGGCGCCGCTTTGGCCCCGCGGCCGCGCGGGGCTCGCTTTTTGACTGGCCTAACAGGCGGGAAGGCCGCATCGGGGAGAAGAGAGGACGTGTACGGAAAGAAGGAGGGGGAACCATCGTGGGAAAAGCAACAGGGTTTATGGAATATGCACGCGAGGAGGAAAAAAAGCGCGACCCGCTTTCCCGTCTTGATGATTGGAAAGAATATACACAGCCGTTTTCGGAAGAGGTGCTGGCCCGCCAAGGCGCCCGCTGTATGGACTGTGGCACGCCGTTTTGTCATATGGGATTGGAGCTGAACGGCCTTACCTCGGGGTGTCCGGTGCACAACTTGATCCCAGAATGGAACGATTTGGTGTACCGAGGGCGCTGGAAAGAAGCGCTTGACCGACTTTTAAAGACCAATAATTTCCCGGAATTTACTGGACGCGTCTGTCCGGCGCCATGCGAAGGATCGTGCACGGTGGCCATTTCCGACCCAGCGGTTGCGATTAAAGGAATCGAACGGGCCATTATTGATAAAGGGTTTGCTGAAGGATGGGTGAAACCGCGCATCCCGAAGACGCGCACGGGGAAAAAGGTGGCCATCGTCGGCTCCGGCCCGGCCGGGTTGGCCTGCGCTGACCAACTCAACCAAGCCGGCCATTCGGTGACGGTGTATGAGCGGGCTGACCGCATCGGCGGCTTATTGATGTACGGCATTCCGAATATGAAGTTGGAAAAAGAAGTGGTCGAGCGGCGGGTGCGTCTGCTCGAAGAGGAAGGCATCACGTTTATTACGAACACCGAAGTCGGCAAAGATATTATGGCTGACGAACTTCGTGCTCAGTACGACGCCGTCGTCTTGTGCATCGGTGCGCAAAAGCAGCGCGATTTGGCCATTGAAGGCCGGGAGCTTGAGGGGGTCCATTTTGCGATGGATTATTTGACCGGCGTGACGAAAAGTTTATTGGATTCGAATTTTGCCGACGGCCAGTTTATCGATGCCAAGGGAAAACGTGTCATCGTGATCGGGGGCGGCGACACGGGGGCCGACTGCGTGGCGACTGCGCTGCGCCAAGGCTGCAAAAGCGTCGTCCAGTTTGGCAAACACCCGGCTTTGCCGGACAAGCGCCCAGACAATAACCCTTGGCCGCAATATCCGCTCGTTTTCACGCTTGATTATGCGTATGAGGAAGCGAAGGCGAAATTTGGGGCAGACCCGCGTCAATATTGCATTCAAACGAAAAAAATCGTAGGCGACGAGCACGGCCGCGTGAAAGAGCTGCATACGATTCAAATGGAAAAAATCATTGATGAAAACGGCAAAGCGATCTTTAAAGAAATTCCGGGGACGGAACAAGTATGGCCGTGTGATTTGGTGTTTATCGCCATCGGGTTTGAAGGGCCAGAGCAGCCGTTGTTGAAGCAGTTTGGCGTTGAAACGATCAACAACAAAGTGAAAGCCCCATACGGCAAATATACAACAAACATCGAGGGCGTGTTTGCGGCTGGCGACGCCCGCCGCGGCCAAAGCCTGATCGTTTGGGCGATCCACGAGGGCCGGGGGGCGGCCCGTGAAGTGGACCGGTTCCTGATGGGAGAGACGAAGCTGCCGTCGTAACGGTTGTTTCCTCCTTAAAAAGTGTTGCTTTTTAAGGAGGATTTTTCTTTTGTTCATGTGAAAATATATTAAGTTATAATGAGGAACTTTCAATGTTTCCTTTTGGTTTGATCTCCGTACAAATCGACTTTGATATCCAGTGGTGGGCAACCGACTGATGCGGTTGTGAGGAAGCATCAACAAGGAGTGAGTCAGAGTGAACCGACGATTATGGATGATAGCGGCTGTCGGCGCGGTCTTTTTTTTGGCTGTTTGGGCAAGCGTGGCAGCCGGGGTGACAAAGGCGGCTGACGAAGGTGGGCTGCAGCTGTTTGATTCATGGCAATGGCTCGATCCGTTTACGTTTCTCGGCAATGGGAAAACAATAGGCATCATCAGTGTGATGCTTGTCATTGGTTTATGGTTTTTCCGCCGCGATGTCTATGGAATGGTGTTGGTTGTCGTCGCTGTTGGTGGGGGGTATGGCATCAACGAATGGATCAAGCATGTTGTGGGGCGGGAGCGCCCGCCGCATGCCGAGATCGGGGGGTTCAGTTTTCCGAGCGGCCACGCGATGATCGGGACGATTTACTTGCTGCTTTTAGCGTATTTTTTGGCGCAAACGCGCACCAAGCGTGGAGAACGGGCGGCCATTTACGGCGTGTTTGCGGCGCTGGCGCTCTTAACTGGCTTAAGCCGGTTAAGCTTGCAAGTGCATTATCCGTCTGATGTGCTTGGCGGGTTTGTGCTTGGCGGTGCTTACTTGGCGGCCTGTCTTGCTCTTTATCGGATGTGGATTCATCGAGGCGGCCGTTTGTAGCTGATCATCAAAAAATCATTTTTTGCCCCATGTTGATTTGATGATGAAGCCGATTCATCGGTTTGATTTAGCGTCTGATCTTGTCGAAAAGGAGAAGAAAATCTCTTTTTCTATACTATGACGTTGTGTGGGACAATGATACAATGGGGGAAAGGAGGTGAGAAACGATGAGCCAAGCCGAACTCGTGCAACTAATGGCTGAATTGCTTGACCAAAAGTTGAATCCGATCCACATGCGGCTCGATCGGATCGAAGGCGATGTCCGGGCCCTTCAAGAAGGACAAGCGCGTTTGGAAGGCGAGATCCAAGCGCTGAAAGAAGGACAGGCGCGCTTGGAAGGTGAAGTGCAGTTGTTGCAAGAGGGGCAAGCCCGCTTGGAACAGCGGCTTCACCGGGTGGAAGAGGATGTGCGCACATTAAAAGCGGACATGGACGCGGTCAAAGGTGACGTGCAAACGTTGAAAGCGGACATGGACGCGGTCAAAGGTGACGTGCAAACGTTGAAAGCGGACATGGACGCGGTCAAAGGTGACGTGCA
>NZ_JBEPJY010000016.1:0-39991 GCF_040327975.1 Geobacillus sp. G4 | reverse complement strand
AGCCATTAGCTCAGTAGGTAGAGCATCTGACTTTTAATCAGAGGGTCGGAGGTTCGAGTCCTCCATGGCTCACCATAGCGCGGAAGTAGTTCAGTGGTAGAACACCACCTTGCCAAGGTGGGGGTCGCGGGTTCGAGTCCCGTCTTCCGCTTGGGGCGGGGCCTTAGCTCAGCTGGGAGAGCGCCTGCTTTGCACGCAGGAGGTCATCGGTTCGATCCCGATAGGCTCCATCAAGAGCAGACTGCTTGACAACCACAAGCAGCCTGCTCTTTTTTGTTATATCGGTATAAATATTCAAAATTTTGTCAAGTTGAGTCATCCCCTTTCTTTCCTCTACAATAAAGACGTAACAGGAACCGGAAAGGAGTGGGAGACAGCATGAAGCCAATTTCAATTATCGGGGTTCCGATGGATTTAGGGCAGACACGCCGCGGCGTTGATATGGGGCCGAGCGCAATGCGTTATGCAGGCGTCATCGAACGTCTGGAACGTCTTCATTACGATATTGAAGATTTGGGAGATATTCCGATTGGGAAAGCAGAGCGGTTGCACGAGCAAGGAGATTCACGGTTGCGCAATTTGAAAGCGGTTGCGGAGGCGAATGAGAAACTCGCGGCGGCGGTTGACCAAGTCGTTCAGCGGGGGCGCTTCCCACTTGTGTTAGGCGGCGACCATAGCATCGCCATTGGCACGATCGCCGGGGTGGCGAAACATTATGAGCGGCTTGGAGTGATCTGGTATGACGCGCACGGCGACGTCAACACCGAGGAAACGTCGCCGTCTGGAAACATTCATGGCATGCCGCTGGCGGCGAGCCTCGGGTTTGGCCATCCGGCGCTGACGCAAATCGGCGGATACAGCCCCAAAATCAAGCCGGAACATGTCGTGTTGATCGGCGTCCGTTCCCTTGATGAAGGGGAGAAGAAGTTTATTCGCGAAAAAGGAATCAAAATTTACACGATGCATGAGGTTGATCGGCTCGGAATGACAAGGGTGATGGAAGAAACGATCACCTATTTAAAAGAACGAACGGATGGCGTTCATTTGTCGCTTGACTTGGATGGCCTTGACCCAAGCGACGCACCGGGAGTCGGAACGCCTGTCATTGGAGGATTGACATACCGCGAAAGCCATTTGGCGATGGAGATGCTGGCCGAAGCACAAATCATCACTTCAGCGGAATTTGTCGAAGTGAACCCGATCTTGGATGAGCGGAACAAAACAGCATCAGTTGCTGTAGCGCTGATGGGGTCGTTGTTTGGTGAAAAACTCATTTAATGCATGTGGGCAAAGAGGGTTGGTTGCGGGATTCACGGATATGATGATGATTTGTTCCCGCTGTTTGCGAAAGAGGGGCTGCCATTTGTTTGGCGTCCCCTCTTTTTCAGTTGTATGATACAATAAATATGTTGCATGAAACTTTTCTTGATCGAGCGCCGTAATATACAGTAAGCCGTGAGGCGGGGGTATTGTATTTTATGGATCTATTTATTAAAAAGAGAATTAAGGCGATCCAAAAAGGGGATCAAAACGCATACGCGGATCTTGTCGATTTGTATAAGGACAAGATTTACCGCCTTTGCTATCGAATGCTTGGCAATCGGCATGAGGCGGAAGATGCGGCGCAGGAGGCGTTCATCCGCGCCTACATCCATATTGATACGTACAATCCAGAAATGAAGTTTTCCACTTGGCTGTACCGGATCGCGACGAACTTGACGATCGATAAATTGCGGAAACGGAAGCCGGACGTGTATTTAGATGAAGAGGTCGGAGGCACGGACGGGTTGACGATGCAGGCTCAGCTTCCTTCCCGCGAAGCATCCCCGGAGGAGGCAGTGGAAAGCCTGGAGCTGCAAGAGACGGTGCAGCGAGCGATTGAGCAGTTGCCAGAAAAGTATCGAAGCGTGATCGTGTTGAAATATATGGAAGATTTGTCCTTGCAAGAAATCAGCGAGATTTTAGGGTTGCCGGTCGGCACGGTGAAAACGCGGCTGCATCGCGGCCGCGAAGCGTTGCGCAGGCAATTGGGTCATTTATAAGAGGGTGGGAGACTATGGAATGTCCGAAAGAAATCGTGTTGCTCATGCACAGCTATTTTGATGGAGATCTCCAGCCAGAAGGAGAGCAGCAGCTGAAAGAACATTTGCGTTCGTGCGCTGCGTGCGCTGCCCATTTTCACGAGCTGAAAAAGACGGTTGCTTTCCTCCAATATGCCGCCCACGTTGCGGCGCCGCCGTCGTTTGCAGCCAAGGTTATGGAGGCGATGCCGAAAGAGAGAAAGACCGCGCGGCTGCGCCGCTTCCTGCATCGCCACCCGCTGCTTACGGCTGCCTCGTTGTTTTTAGCGCTCACTTTAGGCAGCTTAGCTTCTTCATGGGGGGAAAGAGGCGCGTTTTCCGTCTCAGCTGATGAACATGTCATCATCCGCGATCATACTGTCATCGTGCCGAAAGGAGAAACGGTCAAAGGGGATATTGTCGTCCGCAATGGCTCGATTCGGATTGAAGGAACGGTTGATGGGGACGTGACTGTGATCCATGGAAAGAAATATATGGCGTCCGCCGGGCAAGTGACAGGGGAAGTGGAGGAAATTAATCAAGTGTTTGAATGGATTTGGTATAATATTAAAGAAAGGTTCAATCGTGCGCTCCAATCGATTGAATGATGGCAGCCATCGTTCGATGGCTTTTTCCGTGGCCATCAACAGATTGGAATTAGAGATAAAGGAAGTGTGAAGATGTCCTTCGGAGAGCTCCCCATCGTGTCATATTTGTTAAAAGTGGTTGATATCCTTGTCGTTTGGTATGTGATTTACAAGTTGATCATGATGATTCGCGGGACGAAGGCCATTCAGCTGTTAAAAGGCATTTTTTTAATTATTTTGGTTCGTTTCGTGAGCAATTATCTCGGTTTGACAACGCTGCAATGGCTGATGGATCAGGCGATCATTTGGGGATTTCTCGCGATCATCATCATTTTTCAACCAGAATTGCGGCGCGCCCTTGAGCAGCTCGGCCGCGGACGGCTGTTCACCCGCAATACGGTCAATGAAGATGAAGAGCGGATGCGAATGGTGGAGGCCATTGTAAAAGCGACCGAGTATATGGCGAAGCGACGCATCGGCGCGCTGATTTCCATTGAGCGGGAAACCGGAATGAACGATTATGTCGAAACCGGCATTATGTTAAACGCACATGTATCGCCGGAGCTGCTCATTAATATTTTCATTCCGAACACCCCACTTCATGACGGAGCGGTGATTATTCAAAAAAATCAAATCGCTGCGGCCGCTTGTTATTTGCCGCTATCGGAGAGTCCGTTCATTTCAAAGGAACTCGGGACGCGCCATCGGGCGGCGCTCGGCATCAGCGAAGTGACGGACAGCGTCACCGTTGTCGTGTCGGAAGAGACAGGAGCAGTATCGTTGACGAAAAACGGCGAGCTGTACCGTGATTTAACGATCGATGAGTTTCGGGAGCTGTTAACGGGGGAACTTGCTCCTGCGACGAAGGCGTCCGCTTCTTCCCGTTGGCAATGGAGGGGGAAGAAACATGGATAAGTTGATGGACCATCCTTGGTTTATTCGTGTCGTCTCTTTATTGCTGGCGATTATGCTGTATATGTCGGCCAATGTCGGGGCGAAAACAGGGGAAACGCGCAATACGTTTGGCCAGGAGGATACGGAAACGTTAGTCGACATCCCGGTTGTCGCTTATTATGATGAAGAAAACTTGGTTGTGTCCGGCGTGCCGAAATATGTGAACGTCACGCTCCAAGGCCCGGCAAGCATCGTCAAACCAACGGCTTTGCAGCGAAATTTCGAGGTGTACGTCGATTTAACCGATTTGCCGTTAGGAACATACACGGTGCCGATCAAATACAAGGACATCTCGGAAAAGCTGAAGGTGAATATCCAGCCGGCTTCAGTGAAAGTGACGATCCGTGAAAAAGTATCGAAACGCTTTTCGGTCGGCGTCGAATTTTTCAATCGAAACAAAATGCCTGATGGCTACTCTGTCGGAGAGCCGACCGTAAAGCCGGGCGCTGTGACGATTACCGGAGCGAGAGAGCTGATTGACGAGATTTCGTTTGTCAAAGCGATCGTCGACTTGGAGGGAGCGACGGAAACGCTGACGAGGGAAGCACGGGTTCGGGTGTATGACCGGCACGGCAATGAAATGAATGTCGAGCTGCAGCCATCGACCGTTGAAGTGACCGTTCCGGTGGAAAGCCCGAGCAAAACGGTGCCGATTCAAGTGGGGACAACCGGGGAGCTGCCGGATGGGGTGCATCTTGTCAGCGTTGATCCGGAGCCGGAGCGGGTGACGATTTATGGGCCGAAGGATGTGCTGAACCGTATTGACAAGCTGGAAGGGTTGACCGTTGATTTGGACGATATTACGGATGATTCGACGGTAGAGCTCAACGTTCCGCTCCCTGATGGGGCAAAAAGCGTCAATCCAGACAAAATCAAGGTGCATATTGATGTAGAAAAAGATGTCACACAAACGTGGAAAGACGTGCCGATCGCTGTCGTCGGCTTGCCGGATTCATACAAAGCTGAATTTGTCAAACCGCTTGAAGGCAAAATTACGATCCGCCTTGTCGGTCCGCCCGATGCCGTCCGTGGGTTGACAAAAGACGATATTCATTTGTATGTCGATGTGAGTGGACTTGACACTGGTGAACATCAAGTTCCTATTCAATGGAACCACCCTGAACAAGTCCAATGGCAGCCGTCATCAGAAACGGCGATGGTTCACATTAGCGAAAAAGCAGTTGCACAATAAATTGTACAAGTAAGGAGAGAGTGACCGAATGGGCAAATATTTTGGCACTGATGGTGTACGTGGAGTCGCAAATCGCGAATTGACGCCAGAGTTGGCGTTTCAAATCGGCCGCTGCGGCGGATATGTGCTGACGAAAAGCGTTGAGCGCCCGAAAGTGCTGATCGGGCGCGACACCCGCATTTCCGGCCATATGCTGGAAGGCGCCCTGGTCGCCGGGCTTTTGTCGATCGGGGTCGAGGTGATGCGCCTTGGCGTCATTTCCACCCCGGGCGTCGCCTATTTAACGAAGGCGCTCGGAGCGCAGGCCGGCATTATGATTTCCGCCTCGCACAACCCGGTGCAAGATAACGGCATTAAATTTTTCGGTCCGGACGGGTTCAAGCTGTCGGATGAGCAGGAAGCCGAAATTGAAGCACTCATCGACAATGGGGAGGATATGCTGCCGCGGCCGATCGGGGCTGGGCTTGGGCAAGTAAACGACTATTTTGAAGGCGGACAAAAGTACTTGCAGTATTTAAAACAAACGATCGATGAAGAAGATTTTTCCGGGATGAAAATCGCCCTCGACTGCGCGCACGGGGCGACGTCATCGCTGGCGACGTACTTATTTGCCGATTTGGATGCGGATGTCGTGACAATGGGGGCTTCGCCCAATGGGCTCAACATTAACGAAGGAGTCGGTTCCACCCATCCGGAAGCGTTGGCGGCGTTTGTCAAAGAAAAAGGAGCCGATGTCGGGCTCGCCTTTGACGGCGATGGCGACCGCCTCATCGCCGTGGATGAACGCGGCAACATTGTTGACGGCGATCAAATTATGTACATTTGCGCCAAATATTTAAAAGAAACCGGCCGCCTCAAGCACCAAACTGTCGTCTCGACGGTCATGAGCAACCTTGGGTTTTACAAGGCGCTTGAGGCGCAGGGAATCAAAAGTGTACAAACGGCGGTCGGCGACCGCTATGTCGTCGAGGAAATGAAGAAGAACGGCTATAATCTCGGCGGCGAGCAGTCCGGACATATCATCTTCCTTGACTACAACACGACGGGGGACGGAATGTTGACGGCGCTCCAGCTTGTCAACATCATGAAAATCAAAGGCAAGCCGCTTTCCGAATTGGCGGGGGAAATGAAAAAATACCCGCAGCTGCTTGTGAACGTCCGGGTGGCCGATAAGGAAAAAGCAATGGAAAACGAACAAGTGAAAAAAGTGATCCAGGAAGTGGAGGCAGAGATGAACGGCAATGGCCGCGTTCTTGTCCGCCCATCGGGGACTGAGCCTCTTGTGCGCATTATGGCGGAGGCCCAAACCGAGGAAGCGTGCCGCGCCTACGTTGAGCGGATCGCGGATGTCGTCCGCCGTGAAATGGGAGTGGAATAACCGACCGCTTGGACAACCACCCTATGCATAGACGGAACGTTCGCTTCCGTTTATGCATAGGTTATTTTATATAAAGGGATGGATAGATGATAGTTGACGCCGCTGGGAATGTCCTGTAATATTAACGTTGTTGCCTTTTTCTTGAAAGGAGGCGATGGAAGGGCGAAGAGCGGAACATGGTGAAGTGATGGCTTGCCGCAACCGTAGGCATGGCCAACAAAGCAAAAAGGTGGTTGGTTGTTGCATCGGTTTTGACGAGACAAAAGCGCCTGGACTAAGCGTTGGACGGAAGAACGCTTAGTTGACGAGGAGGAGGTTTATCGAGGTTTTCGGCGGATGCCTCCCGGCTGGAGCGATGACAGCCGCAAGTCCTCTCTTAAAACAAAGGGGTGACCCTTTGCACAAAGGGGAGGATGTCATCGCGCGAAACGAAGAAGGGAGTCTGCCGCATTGACGGCGAGACCCCGAACATGTTCTTTGACAACTGAACAGGAAAGACGGTTCTCGTTAGCGGCAGCCTCCAAGATGAAAAGGAGGAACATTTGCCATGTGCGGCATTGTTGGCTATATCGGTTATCAAGATGTGAAGGAAATTTTATTGCGCGGATTGGAAAAACTCGAGTATCGCGGCTACGATTCGGCGGGGATCGCCGTATTGAACGAAAGCGGCGTGCATGTGTTTAAGGAAAAAGGACGGATCGCTGATTTGCGCCGCATCGTCGACCCGAACGTCAACGCGACGGTCGGCATTGGCCATACACGCTGGGCGACACACGGGGCGCCAAGCCGAGTGAACGCCCACCCGCATCAAAGCGCCTCAGGCCGTTTTACGCTCGTGCATAACGGCGTCATTGAGAACTATGAAATGGTCAAGCGCGACTACTTGGCCGATGTCACATTCCAAAGCGACACGGACACGGAAGTGATCGTTCAGCTCGTGGAGAAGTTCGTCAACGACGGACTGGCAACGGAAGAGGCGTTCCGAAAAACGCTCTCGCTGCTAAAAGGATCGTACGCCATCGCCATGATCGATGCGCAAGACGAAAACACCATCTATGCGGCGAAAAACAAAAGCCCGCTTCTCGTCGGCTTGGGCGATGGGTTTAACGTCGTGGCGAGCGACGCGATGGCGATGCTTCAAGTGACGAATCAATTCGTCGAACTGATGGATGGGGAGCTCGTTATCGTCACGAGCGAGAACGTCACGATTCAAACGCTCAACGGCGAGACAGTCGAACGGAAGCCGTTTACGGCCGAGCTCGATGCAAGCGACATTGAAAAAGGAACGTATCCGCATTACATGTTGAAAGAAATTGACGAGCAGCCGTTCGTCATCCGCCGCATCATTCAAAAATACCAAGATGCCAACGGTGAATTGGCCATTGACAAAGCGATCATCAACGAAGTGCTGAACGCCGACCGCCTGTACATTGTCGCGTGCGGAACGAGCTACCACGCAGGCCTTGTCGGCAAGCAGTTGATCGAGTCGTGGGCGAAAATACCAGTCGAAGTGCATATCGCCAGCGAATTTTCGTACAACATGCCGCTGTTGTCGGAAAAGCCGCTCTTCATCTTTATCTCGCAAAGCGGCGAAACGGCCGACAGCCGCGCTGTGCTCGTGCAAACGAACAAACTCGGCCATAAAGCGATTACGATCACGAACGTCCCAGGTTCGACGCTGTCGCGGGAAGCCGATTATACGCTCCTGTTGCACGCCGGTCCGGAAATCGCCGTTGCCTCGACAAAAGCCTATACGGCGCAAATTGCCGTGTTGGCAATTTTGGCGGCGGCCGCGGCAAAAGCGAAAGGCTTTGAGCTGGACTTTGACTTGACGAAAGAGCTTGCCATCGTCGCCAATGTGATGGAAATGCTGTGCGATGCGAAAGAGGAAATGGAGAACATCGCGAGCGACTACTTGACCCTGACGCGCAACTGCTTTTTCATCGGCCGCGCCGTTGACTACTATGTCTGCCTAGAAGGCGCGCTGAAGCTGAAGGAGATCTCGTACATTCAAGCGGAAGGGTTCGCCGGCGGCGAGCTGAAACACGGCACGATCGCCTTGATTGAGAACGGCACGCCGGTGATTGCGCTTGCCACTCAGGAGCACGTGAATTTGAGCATTCGCGGCAACGTAAAAGAAGTCGTTGCCCGCGGCGCGAACCCGTGCGTCATCTCGATGCGCGGCCTGGAAGGCGACGGCGACCGCTTTATCATCCCATCCGTCCATCCGGATCTTACGCCGCTTGTCTCCGTCGTGCCGTTGCAGCTGATCGCCTACTATGCCGCCTTGCACCGCGGCTGCGACGTCGACAAACCGCGCAACTTGGCGAAGAGCGTGACGGTAGAGTGAGCGGTTCGTTGGTCGGAAAGGCTGTTGTTAAGTGACAAAAAAGTTGTATACTGGACTCTTTAAAATGAGGGTGTCCCATTTTCTACTTTTGGGACACCCACTTTTTTTAAGGGGTATTCTTCCATCCACTTTTTCAATAAAGGATTATGCCATCTTTCGTTTTCTTGAAAACTTGTGTTCGTCCGCTGTATTGTAAGTTGTGAAATCTCCCTATGTTTCTTAAAAATGAAAAGCTAGACAGATATAATTAGCTTGGATAAAATGGAAAATAAGAACATCTACACAACTGAAAAACACGATTTTTACGGAAGGAGGAGTTCCATACATGGATGCCAAGGCGAAAAAAACGGCTTTACGTGGAATTACATACGGTTTATACATTGTCGGCACAAAAGATGAAAACGGTACTGCCAATGCTTTTGCGGGAAACTGGCTGACACAAACGTCTTTTAATCCTCCATTGGTAGCGGTTGCAGTGAAAGTAGGCACCCGTTCCCAAGAGCAAATTGCCAAAAGTGGCGTATTTAGCGTCAATATTTTGGAAACAGGCCAGAAGGATATGGTCACCGCTTTCTTTAAATCTTTAGAACCGGAAGGAAATAAGCTGGCAGGGTACGAATTCTATACCGAAGAAACAGGATGTCCGATTTTTAAAGATGCGCTCAGCTTCTTTGAGTGCAAAGTTGTCGAAAAAGTAGAAAAAGGCGATCACTATATTTATGTAGGCGAAGTCATCAATGCCGGTGTGCATCGGGAAGGAGATCCGCTGACACTGAAGGAAACCGGATTTTATTACGGAGGGTGATTGGGGTACTCCTAACGTACAAGACTGTTATAAGCGGTTGCGAAAGGAACGGATATAGAAACCACTGTATGGATGAGATGAAGCAGGCGGAAAAAGCCTACTTCATCTTTAGCAATCGAACTAACGTTTAAAATTATGTTAATAAACAACGATAAAAGGAATAATGATCAGCTTGTTTTAGAAAACATCAATGAATCAATAATATATATCAAAGTTGCATACCTCTTTCATACATCTAAAGTTCATAGTACACCTTATTTATATGTGATAAATCAGTCAGAAGAAATCGAGATTAGTACAGGGATGAAAAATCCTAAAGAACTAAGTCTTATGTTAATTGATGGAAGATTTCAGAGCAACCACCTAAAAATACACGAAGGTAACCAATTAGTGATGCAGATCCCCCATTGTCTCCAAGAGTGAATGGAAAAATTAGTTTTTCAACAACAATCCTTTGACATCATACTTCTAAAAGAGAGGCCATTTCGCCAGACACTGTACATTTCATCACAAAACCGAGAATCATAATGATTTACCATTGTTAGAAATATACCAAAGCTGGTCATATCATGGTTGAACTTAAGAAACAACAAAAAAGCAATAGTGATGGTTGGGCGTAAATATTAAAGAATTTTCCGAATCATTTTTGGAAGCCTTGTTTATCGTCGGATAAAGATTATCAGATTCATTTGAACGAAATGGTTAACCTAATATTTCACATCGTATACTATTTTTCTTTTTAAAAGATGCTTATACATACATATAAGGAGGGTTTTTATGAAGGATATCCGAATGACGGTGGTCCTTACGTTGTTGTTGCTATTGGTGCTAGTTGGCTGTGCCAAACCGAAAGTGGAGCAAACGGTAAAATTAGGTGGTGCGGTCAAAACAATCGGTGACCTAGTGGTGCTAAGCGGAAACAGCAATCTGCCAAAAGGCGCCGTCGTGCAAATTGTGATGAAAGAAATCGAGGGGGGCAAACAGGTACTCGAGGAAAAAGTAAACGTTGGGGAAGACGGAAGTTATTCATGGAGCGCGAAAAGACCGGAGCGAGCTAAGGAATATGAGCTGGATGTGATGTTTTTGCCAGAACTGCAGCCGAAGCACGTAAAAGAGAAGTATGGTGAAAAGGGAGAGCTTATCAAAAAAGACTCGTCGGGCAGAGTAGAATATCAAACAGACGGACAAACCTATGTAGGAATTAAAATGTATGACCGCATCTTGAAAATAGGCGATGGAATGGGAGGACAGCAATCCATGTTAGCAGAAACATTGCCTCCCCCGGCACCATCTTATTAAAATGCAAGCACTGGCAGCTTACAGCCGAAAGGAACATCAAGCAATCGGTTGCCCATGCTCCGAAGGAGGGGGATCAGCCTTATGAAGAAATGGAAACTCGCCTTGACGGTGCTGGCGGATTTGTTGCTTACCATTTTCACGATTATGGCGATTATCGCGTTTGCGCAAAGCTATTCCTTGTTTCCGAGCCCGCAAATGGTCACGGTATTTTGGCAGCAATTTCAGCAGCTGTTTTGGAGCTTTTTTTCTATTCGTGATATAACGGTTTCGCTCTCGCAATGGCACAATGCTCCCCTGCTCTCAACGATGATGGAGCCGTATGCCTATTCCCTTATTATTTTATGGGGGGCGCTGGCTGTTTCCTTCCTTATAGCCGTTACGGGAGCCTACATCTGCTTTTTGCTTCCGCGTCCGCTGCAAAAAATGGTTAAAGGAATCGCGTTTTTTCTTGAGTCGATCCCCGATGTTATTTTTATTTTTTCTACGCAACTGTTTGTCATCTGGGTGTTTAAAAAGACAGATTTGCTTATGGTCAATCCTGTTGCCGGTTTTGACAATGTATACGTGCTGCCGATTGTCATGATTTCCATTTTGCCTTCCATTCTGCTGTTCCAAATGACATTTCTTGCGTTTACGGAGGAAAAAGACAAGCCATACGTCGAATATGCGCTAGCGAAAGGATTGTCAAAAACGGCAGTGCTATGGCGCCATATGTTCCGCAACGCGCTGATCACCGTGTTTTCTAACGTCCAATATTTGTTTTGGTTTATGCTGTCGAACTTGTTAGTGGCGGAATATTTGTTTAATATGCATGGATTTTTCCGGTTTTTGTATGAGCAGCGCCATACGCCGGAAGTAGTGGCTATCGGTCTTGCCATGTTGTTTTTGCCGTTTTACCTCATTGATGTGGCCGGGAAACGAGTGATTGCTTATTTGACGGGAATAGAGAGGGGTGTAGCGTGATGCGTGCATTCCGCAACGTTTATTTTACGACAGGGTTTATCATCGCGGCCGGTCTATTGCTGGCCAGTTTTTTCTATTCTTATTGGCTGAAAGACATCATTCCACAGCCGCCGAAGCAGATCTACAATGAGGCTGGTCGGCTCGTTGACGTTCCTCCGTACCCGCCGAGCTGGGCCCATCCGTTTGGCGTCGATCGCCAAGGCGAAGATGTGTTTTGGAAGGTCATCGATGGGGCGAAATATACGATTTTCACCGCATTGGCGGTCAGTTTGCTGCGGCTGGCGTTCGGGACGGTCGGCGGAATCATGTATGCTTTTTATTTACAGAAATTTCGTTTTATTGCCGAGTCCATCGTCCGCGCCTTTCGGTTTGTGCCGGCGATATTTTTAACGATGCTCTTTTTTGCTTTCATTCCATTGGAGGAGCAAGGAGCTGGAATGGGAGTGTTGATAAAACAACTATTGGTGCTTGCGGCTGTTGCGCTTCCGCCGTTAATGCTGGTCATCGGCAATGATATCGCTGTCTTTTTGCAAAATGAATTTGTCGTTTCTTCCCGGCTGATGGGAGCTGATAACGTTTGGCTCATCCGCAAGCACGTTCTCCCGTATATGCGGCCGCGGCTGTTTTTGCTGTTTACCCAGCAGACTGTGCAGTCGCTCTTGCTGCTTGTGCATCTCGGGGCGTTTCAAATATTGCTAGGAGGCGTAAAAGTTATATACGATTCCGATGGGTTGGGCCCTCCCGAGAAGGTGGCGTTCTCCCTTTCGAATGAATGGTCCGGCTTGATCGGTCTTTCCTATCGGGAAATGATGCTTGACCAATGGATTGTTGTCGGGCCGTGTGTGGCCTTTATCGTTGCGATTTTTGCCTTCAAATTAATGGGGAAAGGGTTAGAGCAAGTAATTGCTGGAAAAGGAAAACGGAAGCAGCGGAAAAAGCAATGGAGTTCATCGGGAAAAACCGCTTCTTTTCCGCCGCAGCAGGGCGATTTTGAATTTGTACTTTATAGATAGGCTATCCTAAAAATACATGAGGGGGGATGGAGTTGCGTGATCGCATCGACTTCTTATGCAAGACCATTTTGGCGATAAAAACAGCGGGCCGATTGGTCCTCGGGATTGATGGGCTAAGCCGATCGGGCAAAACGACATTAGCCAATCAGCTGAGTCAAACGTTGCGGGAGCAAGGCATCTCCGTGTGCGTTTTTCACATGGATGATCATATTGTCGAGCGAGCCAAACGTTATCATACGGGAAACGAGGAATGGTTTGAATATTATTATTTACAGTGGGATGTGGAGTGGCTAACGCATCAGTTGTTCCGTCAACTCAAAGCATCCCACCAGCTGACCCTTCCGTTTTATGATCATGAGACCGATACGCACTCCAAGCGAACGGTTTATCTCTCTGATTCGGACATGATCATGATTGAAGGTGTTTTTCTGCAAAGGAAAGAATGGAGGCCGTTCTTTGATTTCGTCGTCTATTTGGATTGTCCGCGGGAGATTCGCTTTGCCCGTGAAAACGATCAAGTGAAACAAAACATCCAAAAGTTCATCAACCGGTATTGGAAAGCAGAAGACTATTATTTGGAAACCGAAGAGCCGATTAAACGGGCGGATGTTGTTTTCGATATGACCTCATGATCGGGAATCTTTGGTAGGGTTTGTTCCTTTGCGAGGATGACGATGTTGGAAAAGAAAACATCGAATCGATCATCGATAATTTCATACAATTTGTTGAATAATCAACGAATTGTCTTGATCTAACCATTGAAAGTGCCCTCATTCTTTTATAATGATAGACAGGTGTTGATGAAATTTATGGATTGAAGGAGGGTATCCTATTATGATTTCCGCGAAAGCACTGGCTGTCGATGAAAAACGAGTAATTGGGGGGAGTGCGGTTAAATAGCAGAATCGGGCCTGACGGGCCGAACGGCGGCTTTTTCCGGGATGGAAAGCGAATCGATTGGTAATGGGCGGCGTGGAAGTGAATACGGTGTGCCTGTCGTCTCAATAGGTATGGTCGGGCGTTACCGTGTGGGGACGTCTTTTCTTTTTGCTGTTTTGCAGAAAAAATTTAATTTAAATCAACAATTATTTATTGATAAACGATAAGACGTTCATTACAATAAAGTCGAAAACGAGTCACTGAGGTGTTTCGATGAAACGGGAAACGTTGTTTTTGAAGGCGTCTTTAGTGTTGATCGGCCTTCCGGTTTTGGCATTGTGCCTATTTTTGGTGCCTGCGCTTGCGAAGGTGGCTGTCAAGCTGGTGCCAACGTTCCCTTGGATCAAGTATTTTGTTTATCTTGTGTTTGAGGCGTCCGCGCTGCCGTTCTACTTCGCTTTGTATCAGGCGTTCCGGTTGTTAGTGTATATTGACCGAAACGACGCGTTTTCCGAGGCGTCGGTGAAAGCGTTAAAGACGATCAAACATTGCGCCGTCGCCATCAGCGGGCTGCATTTGCTTGTCTTGCCGCTGTTTTACTTGTTCGCCGAGAAAGACGACGCTCCGGGTGTCATTTTCGTCGGTCTGATTGTGCCGTTTGCGTCGCTTGTCATCGCTGTGTTCGCCGCGGTTTTGCAAAAGCTGCTGCAGCAGGCGATTGAAATCAAACAGGAAAATGAGTTGACCGTTTGAGGTGGATGATATGCCGATTATCGTCAATCTTGATGTCATGCTGGCGAAGCGGAAGATGAGCGTCACTGAGCTGTCGGAGAAAGTCGGGATCACGATGGCGAACTTGTCAATCTTGAAAAACGGGAAGGCGAAGGCGATCCGTTTCTCGACGTTGGAAGCCATTTGCAAGGCGCTCGACTGTCAGCCCGGGGACATTTTGGAGTATCGAAGTGATGAAGGGAAGTCAAATCCGTGAGCAGGGAGGAGACGGCTTGAAAGGGAAAAAACACGAGATAGCGGTGAACGAATCTCCACCGTTTGGCCTCATGATCGTCCAAATGCGCCAGTTTGGCAGAACGTCGCGGCTCATCAAAGCGTTTGTGCAGCTTGTTCGCTTCGGTTGGGCGCAGGCGCAATCCTGCGTGTTTCCAGTCGTCATTTTTGCCTCATTGGCGCTGACGAAGCTCGCGTCGCTTCCGTTATGGCCGCGGTATGATTGGATGCTCATCATCTGCCTTCTCATGCAATGGTGGATGGTGCGGTCAGGTCTGGAAACGCGGGATGAGCTTAAGGTGATCACCTTGTTTCACGCCATTGGGCTCGCACTTGAGCTGTTTAAAGTGCATATGGGGTCGTGGTCGTATCCGGAAGAGGGGTATACGAAAATCTTTGGCGTGCCCTTGTACAGCGGGTTTATGTATGCGAGCGTCGCCAGCTATCTTTGCCAGGCGTGGCGAAGGCTGAAGGTGGAGTTGGTGCAATGGCCGCCGTTTTGGATGGTCGTTCCTCTCGCTTCGGCGATTTACTTGAATTTTTTCACCCATCATTATTGGCTGGACGTTCGTTGGTGGCTCTCAGCCCTCGTCATGCTTGTCTTTTGGCGGTCATGGGTGACGTATGAGGTCGGAGGAGTCCGCTACCGGATGCCGATTGTTTTGTCTTTTTTGCTGATTGGGTTTTTCATCTGGATCGCGGAAAACATCGCCACCTTTTTTGGCGCTTGGCAATATCCGAACCAGGTGAAGGCGTGGAGCCTTGTTCATCTTGGGAAGGTGAGTTCGTGGTGTTTGCTTGTTATTGTCAGTTTTCTCATCGTGGCGACGTTAAAGCAAGTGAAAACAATGGCTGTGACAGGGGCAGTGGAGCGTTCACATGAAGATGGAAAATCGTTGTAAGCCGAGCAGGGCGGGGATTTGGCTGGTCGTTGCTCGGCTTTTTCCTTGATGAGCCGCCCGCTCCTCACGGAAGCTGTGCCTTGATTTCTTCAATTTGCGCGAGGTGGCGCTGTTCATGGTAGCCGACAAATTCCACCCATTGCTTCAAATTCAGTGGCCCAAAAATTGGATGCGGGAACGATTTGGCTTCCAAGTCAGCCGGATTGGCTTGCTCCGTGATTTGGCGCAACCGCTGCCGCGATTGATGCAATTTTTCTTCCAGTTCGTGTCGAGTGAAAAAGCGGTTGTCCGGGCGGGCGAAATCAGGCGCCTCCACTTTTTTCGAACGATCAACGGTCAAGTGGATCGGTTTCTCCTCGACCGGTTGGCTCTCGCCATGCTTTAATGTATAGGCGATCATGGATGTGATCGATGTTTCGATTAAGTACAGGTGTTCGAGCACTTGGGCGATCGTCCAACTTCCGTCCGCCACTCGGGTGTTCAGCTGTTCGTCCGACAGCCCGGAAACGCTTTTGATCAGCTGTTGGCGCACTCGCTCATTAATGATCCATCATGTTTCCCTCATTTCGATGTAGATTTGGTTTCATCGTACGATAAGGAAGATCAACCGTAAAGCCGTTTTGTGTTCGCCGTGATCATGGTTTTGACTTGTTCGATATCTCGGCCATAGTGTGCCGCCACGGCTCGCGCGGAGTCCAATAGCCATAACGGCGTTGTCAGTTTTCCGGCAAACGGGCCTGCAAACGGCCATGGGCCATCGGTTTCAAGGAGCAGCTGCTCGATGGGAACGAGGGATAACAGCTGCTTGTCGCGCTCGCGGTAGCACACTTCCGGCGTGATGGAGATGTAGTAGCCGCATTGGACGATTTGTTTGACCACGGCAGGCTCGGCCTTCAGCCAGTGGAAATGGGCTTGTCGGACGCCAGTTTGCTGCAAGATGGCCAAGGCGGTTTGGGCGCGGTCGTAGACGGCGTGAAGAACGAGCGGCAAGGAGGCATCCGCGGCGATGGCCGCGATTTCGGTTAATCGTTCTTGATACGCGGGCAGCTTGGCGCATGCTTCCGCTGAATAGTATGGCAGCCCGACTTCGCCGATGGCGGCGAGCAGCGGCCGCTCTTGCTTGACAAGTTCTGTCCATTCGTTCCAATCGGCTTCGCTTGGCAGCGGTTGCTCGGGATGAAAACCGATGGCGGCGTAGACGAAGGAAGGGAATCGCTGTTTCAACTCGAGCGTTCGGCAGCTGGAGCGCAAATCGGTGGATACGGCGACGACGCCGATGATGCCCGCTTCTTGCCAACGGTTGATTTGTTCATCGATGTCCGTGTACTGGTCGAGATGAATATGAGCGTCGATCATCCACAGCGACCTCCCCTGTCCTTTTTGCCGTCCCGCTGGCTGAGGCTTTTCGCCTTTTCATCCCCATTCCTTATCAATCTGGTACTTGCGGATGCGGTATTGCAAGTTTTGTCGGCTCAAACCAAGCGCTTTGGCCGTTTTGGTGATGTTGAAGCCGTGATGCTGCAGCGCCTTGCGGATGTAGTAAATTTCGACTTCTTCCATGTATTTGTCAAGAGGCAAAATGTCTTCCGTATCAAATAAAAAGTCCGTTTTCGTTTCGTCGGGCGCAAGCTTGGCTCGAAAAGGGGCAGGCAGATGGGCGAGGGTGATGGTTTGTTCTTGTTCCATCGTCGCCATCGTTTCCAATATGACGGCCTCAAGCTCGCGCACGTTGCCGGGCCAGCTGTAAGCAAGAAACGCCTCTTGCACGTCATCGCCGAGTCCTTCGACATGTAGGCCATAGCGCTCGTTGCCTTGACGGATGAAATGGATAGCGAGCGGCAAAATGTCCTCTTTCCGTTCGCGCAACGGCGGCAGGACGATGCAGTGGACGGCAATTTGGTAGTAAAGCGATTTGAGCAATTCCCCTGCTTGGACGGCATCGATCGGGTCTCCGCTTGTCGAGGCGATGAGGCGAACGTCCGCACGAACCGGTTCTTGGCCATGGGCGCGGACAAACTGTTTTTCTTGCAGGAAACGGGCAAGTTTTTGTTGAAGCGGCAGGCTTAACGAGTCAATATCGTCAAGCAGGACGGTGCCGCCGTCCGCTTGTTCAAACAAGCCGGGCTGGATCTCGCCGTCTTCTTCGCTGCCAAACAGCATCGTTTCCATCCAATCGTCCGGAAGCGACAAACACGTTTGCGCAAAAAACGGCTTAGCTCGCCGTTCGCTTTCGTGGTGAATGCAGGAAGCGAGCAAGTCTTTTCCTGTCCCTTTCTCCCCAATGAGCAGCACAGACGCCTCGGAGCGGGCGGCATGACGAGCAAGGCGGATGGCCTTTTGCATGGCTTCGCTTTGGCCGATGATGTCCGCAAACGTGCGACCGGCTTCACCGCGTTGGTGGTGCTCTTGGATCAGCTTGCGGAATTTGGTGATGTCTTTGGCGATTTCCACGGCGCCGATGATGCGCCCGTCTTTTTGCAGCGGGTGTGTTTGATTGACCGTTGTCACGGCTTGTCCTTTGTTATTGAAATAGGTTTGCTGCTTGTTCAGAATGCTTTCACCGGTGCGCAGCGCTTCAAGCAATGTGCTCGGCTGCTCCGGGTTGAAGCGGAAGACGTCTAAAATGTTTTTATCGAGCACGTCCTCAACGTCCATTCCTTCGATCTCCCGCATCTTCCGGTTGTAAATGACGGTTTTTCCATGTTGGTCGACCGCATGGACGCCAAGGTCGATCATTTCAAGAATTTGCTCGTACATTGATAAAAGCGTTTCCATATCACGGTTCACGATCAGCACCTCTCTTTTTTGTATTATAGCATAAGGTGGACGGGAGACAGGAAGGGAAAGAAAGATGTGAAAAAATTTTTTGCTAAATATATTGAAAATAGAAAAAAATAATTTCATAATAAAGTTGTAATACATTATAAATTGAAAAATAATTTTGCATAAAAGGAGGTTGCTATTCGTTTGATAAAAATGTAAGCGATTGCGGAATCTATCATAGAGAGGGGAGAGTTTTCGGATGCAACCAGTGCAAGAACTGAAACGAGAGCTAAAAAGCAGGCATTTATTTATGATCGCGCTAGGCGGAGTGATCGGCACTGGTTTGTTTTTAGGATCGGGTTATACGATTCATGAGGCGGGGCCAGGAGGGGCCGTCGTTGCTTATCTTTTTGGCGGATTGGTCATGTATTTGACAATGCTTTCGTTAGGAGAATTGGCCGTGAGAATTCCCGATGCCGGATCGTATCAGACGTATGCGACGAAATTCATCTCGCCGGCGGTCGGGTACTGCATCGGTTGGCTTTCATGGCTGAACTGGTCGGTGACGGTCGGCATCGAGCTGCTCACGGTCAGCATTTTGATGAAGCGATGGTTTCCTGATGTGCCGACATGGGTGTTTTGTGCGGTCTTCGCTTTGCTCTTGTTTTTGATCAACGCCTTGTCTGTCAAAGGATTTGGCGAGGTGGAGTTTTGGTTTTCGAGCATCAAGGTGCTGACGGTGATCGCCTTTATTGTTCTTGGTCTGGCGGCGATGTTCGGAGTCATCCATATGAAAAATGGACAACCTGCTCCGTTTTTCTCGAACTTTACAGACCATGGGGGCTTGTTTCCAAATGGGTTTTGGGCGATCTTTACGACGATGATCCTCGTGAACTTTTCGTTCCAGGGGACGGAATTGGTCGGCGTGGCGGCAGGGGAAAGCCGCGAGCCGGAAAAAACGGTGCCGGTTGCGTTGCGCAACACTGTATGGCGCATTTTGATCTTCTTTATTTTGGCCATTTTTGTGTTGGCTGGTTTGTTTCCGTGGGAGAAAGCCGGTGTTGTTGAGAGTCCGTTTGTGGTGGTGTTTGACAATATCGGCATTCCGTATGCGGCCGATATCATGAACTTTGTGATTATTACCGCTGTGCTGTCGGTGGCCAACTCAGGCTTATATGCGACATCGCGCGTTCTTTGGTCGATGTCGCGTCAAGGCATGGTCAGTCCGTTTTTTAGCAAGCTATCGAAACGCGGCGTGCCCATCAATGCGCTGATTGCCAGCATTGCCATCGGCTGCTTGTCTCTGTTGTGCAGCGTGTATGCGGAAGATACGGTGTACGTCTGGCTGACGGCGATCGCGGGATTTGGCGCCGTCACGGTGTGGGCTTCCATCGCGCTGTCCAGCTATTTTGGAAGGAAAGCGTTTTTGCGTGAAGGCGGCGATGTGCGCGATCTGAAATACCGGACGCCGTTGTACCCGTTCGTGCCGTTGGCCGCGTTTGCCTTAAATATGGCGACGATTGTCGGACTAGCGTTTATCCCGGATCAACGGATCGCCCTTTACTGCGGCATTCCGTTTTTGCTCGCTTGCTACGGGTACTACCACCTTGTGGCGAAAAAGCGGGTTCAGCTTTTGCATGTGGAAAAAAGGGAGATGGAGGCCGCCAAGTAAAAACAATTGAAAAATGCCATAATCATTTGCATAATATAACTATGAAACCGTTTTATAACGAAAAATTTTTTTGCCTTTAAAAAGGAGGATGACGAAATGGTGCAGCCGTACAGACACGAACCGCTCACAGATTTTACCGTGGAAGCAAACCGCGAGGCGTTTTTAGCAGCGCTCAAAAAAGTGGAATCGGAGCTTGGGCGCGATTATCCGCTTGTGATCGGCGGCGAGCGGGTGATGACGGAAGACAAAATCACGTCGATCAATCCAGCGAACAAAGCGGAAGTCATCGGCCGGGTGGCGAAAGCGACCAAAGAGCTGGCGGAGCGGGCGATGAAAACCGCTGATGAGGCGTTTCGCACTTGGAGCCGGACGAGCCCGGAAGCGCGGGCCGATATTTTGTTCCGGGCGGCGGCGATCGTGCGCCGGCGCAAGCACGAGTTTTCCGCTTGGCTGGTGAAAGAAGCGGGCAAACCGTGGCGTGAAGCGGACGCCGATACCGCGGAAGCGATCGACTTTATGGAATATTACGGACGGCAAATGCTGAAGCTGAAAGACGGCATTCCGGTTGAGAGCCGTCCGGGGGAAACGAACCGGTTTTTCTACATTCCGCTTGGCGTCGGGGTTGTCATTTCGCCGTGGAACTTCCCGTTTGCCATTATGGCCGGAACGACGGTCGCTTCGCTTGTCACGGGCAATACGGTGCTGTTGAAACCGGCAAGCGCAACGCCGGTCGTGGCGTATAAATTTGTGGAAGTGTTGGAAGAAGCGGGGCTTCCGGCTGGTGTATTGAACTACATTCCGGGCAGCGGCGCAGAAGTCGGCGACTATTTGGTTGACCATCCGCGCACAAGATTTATCAGCTTCACCGGTTCGCGCGATGTCGGCATCCGCATTTATGAGCGGGCAGCGAAAGTGCACCCAGGGCAAATTTGGCTGAAGCGGGTCATCGCGGAAATGGGCGGCAAAGACGCCATCGTTGTGGACAAGGAAGCCGACCTGGAACTGGCGGCGCAATCGATTGTCGCGTCGGCGTTTGGCTTTTCGGGGCAAAAATGCTCGGCGTGCTCGCGCGCGATCGTTGTTCAAGATGTCTACGACCAAGTGTTGAACCGCGTCGTCGAGCTGACGAAGCAGCTCAACGTCGGCGACCCGGCGGAGCAAGCGACGTTTATGGGCCCGGTGATCGACCAAAACGCGTACAACAAAATTATGGAATATATCGAGATCGGAAAACAGGAAGGCCGTCTCATGACGGGCGGGGAAGGAGACGATGCAAAGGGCTTCTTCATCCAGCCGACAGTGTTTGCTGATGTCGACCCGAACGCGCGCATCATGCAGGAGGAAATTTTCGGACCGGTCGTGGCGTTTGCGAAAGCGCGCGACTTTGACCATGCGCTTGAGATCGCGAACAATACGGAATACGGATTGACAGGCGCCGTCATTTCGCGCAACCGGGCGAACCTCGAGAAAGCGCGGCACGAGTTCCATGTCGGCAACTTGTACTTCAACCGCGGCTGCACAGGGGCCATTGTCGGCTATCAGCCGTTTGGCGGCTTTAACATGTCAGGCACCGACTCGAAAGCTGGCGGCCCGGACTATTTGATTCTCCATATGCAAGCGAAAACCGTATCGGAAATGTTTTAATGGCGGGGCGGCCGCAGCCGCCCTTTTCCTGTAATGGAACGTTGGTCCGTCAATCGTCGGATGAAGGCAAACGTTGTCCGTGAAGGTGGAGAGTGAGGAAAAAAGGGGGATTTTGATGACGACAAAATCGCAACAGCTCATCGAACAAACGGAACGATATGGAGCACGAAATTATCATCCATTGCCGATTGTCATTTCGGAAGCGGAAGGGGTATGGGTGAAAGACCCAGAGGGCAACCGCTATATGGACATGTTAAGCGCTTATTCCGCTGTCAACCAAGGCCATCGCCATCCGAAGATTATTGAAGCGTTGAAAAAGCAAGCCGATCGGGTAACGCTCACATCGCGCGCGTTCCATAACGACCAGCTCGGCCCGTGGTACGAAAAAGTGTGCCGGTTGACGAAAAAAGAGATGGTGCTGCCGATGAACACGGGCGCCGAGGCGGTGGAAACGGCGCTCAAGGCGGCGCGCCGCTGGGCGTATGACGTCAAAGGCGTCCCGGACAACCAAGCCGAAATCATCGTTTGTGAAGGAAACTTCCACGGCCGGACGCTTGCCGCCGTGTCGCTGTCGTCCGAACCGGCTTATAAACGCGGGTTTGGACCGCTGCTATCCGGAGTGAAAATCATCCCGTACGGCGACATCGAAGCGTTGAAAGCGGCGATTACACCGAATACGGCGGCGTTTCTTGTCGAACCGATCCAAGGAGAAGCCGGCATCCGCATTCCACCGCAAGGATTTTTAAAAGCGGCGTATGACGTATGCAAAGCGAACAACGTCCTGTTCATCGCGGACGAAATTCAAACCGGTCTCGGCCGGACCGGGAAGTTGTTTGCCTGCGACTGGGAAGAGGTTGTGCCCGATATGTATATTTTAGGGAAAGCGTTGGGCGGCGGGGTGTTCCCGATTTCTTGCGTCGTCGCCAACCGCGACATTTTGTCGGTGTTTGAACCCGGTTCGCACGGATCGACGTTTGGCGGCAATCCGCTTGCATGTGCGGTGTCGATCGCGGCGCTCGAAGTGATTGAAGAAGAGCGTCTAGCGGAGCGTTCGCTTGAGCTTGGCGAATACTTCCTTTCGAAACTAAAACAAATCCGAAACGACGATATTAAAGAGATCCGCGGCCGCGGCTTATTTATCGGCGTCGAGCTGCATGTGCCGGCGCGTCCGTACTGTGAGGCGCTGAAAGAGCAAGGATTGCTTTGCAAGGAAACGCACGAGACGGTCATTCGTTTCGCACCGCCGCTCATCATTACGAAAGAGGAATTGGATTGGGCGTTCGAACGGATTGCGAATGTCTTGTCCCGTCCATAAATCGAGTCAAAGAGGCGAATGAGACGATGGAAGAAAATATGTTTCTCTCCACCCAGCGCGTGATCAAAGAGGCGCTGGCCAAACTTGGCTACGGCGAGGAGATGTATGAGCTGCTCAAAGAACCTTTGCGCGTCCTTACCGTACGCATTCCCGTCCGTATGGATGACGGAACGGTGAAAGTGTTTACCGGCTACCGCGCCCAGCATAGCGATGCCGTAGGGCCGACCAAGGGAGGCATTCGTTTTCATCCGGATGTCACCGAGGAAGAAGTCAAGGCGCTGTCGATGTGGATGACGATCAAAGCCGGAATTGTCGGCTTGCCGTATGGCGGCGGCAAAGGTGGGATCGTCTGCGACCCGCGGAACATGTCGATGGGTGAGCTGGAGCGGCTCAGCCGCGGCTATGTGCGGGCGATCAGCCAGATCGTGGGGCCATCCAAAGATATCCCGGCGCCGGACGTGTTTACCAACTCGCAAATTATGGCGTGGATGATGGATGAATATAGCCGCATCCGCGAATTTGACTCGCCTGGGTTTATCACCGGCAAGCCGCTTGTGCTCGGCGGCTCCCAAGGCCGGGAAAAAGCGACGGCGCTCGGTGTCACGATTTGCATCGAAGAAGCAGCGAAAAAAGCGGGAATCGAGTTGCAGGGGGCGCGGGTCATTATTCAAGGATTCGGCAATGCAGGCAGCTTTTTGGCCAAGTTTTTGCATGAAGCTGGAGCTCGCGTCATTGGCATTTCCGATGCGTATGGCGCGTTGTATGACCCGAACGGACTGGATATTCCGTATTTGTTGGATCGCCGCGACAGTTTTGGCACGGTGACCACGCTGTTTGAGAATGTCATCACCAATCAAGAGCTGCTGGAAAAAGAGTGTGATATTTTAGTTCCGGCCGCGGTGGCCAATCAAATTACGCGTGACAATGCCCCGAATATTCGGGCTAAAATTGTGGTGGAAGCAGCCAACGGCCCAACGACGCTGGAGGCGACCAAAATCTTGACGGAGCGGGGCGTGCTGCTAGTGCCCGATGTGCTGGCGAGCGCCGGCGGAGTGACCGTTTCCTATTTTGAATGGGTGCAAAACAACCAAGGCTATTATTGGACGGAGGAGGAAATCGTCGAGAAGCTGAAAGAGAAATTGACGAGCGCGTTTCATCGCGTCTATGAATTGGCGGAATCGCGCCGTGTGGATATGCGCATGGCGGCGTACATGATCGGGCTGCGCCAAACAGCGGAAGCCGCTCGCTATCGCGGTTGGGTATAATCATGGGAAAGTTGTGGCTAGGGGCGTGCCGCCCATCCTCATATCGTGGGGTGGGCGGCTTTTCGTTTGCGAGACGCCGATAAAGCCGGTGATGGGGGATAGCGAGGAGCAAAAGCAAGCCGCTTTTCTTTTTTGCACCGGAGATTTTTTTGTACTACCATATCATATACATACGATGAGGAAAGCGACATGTATACATACCATTAAGCTATGCGGAAGGAGAGAATGACGCCATGCAGGCTTGGATCACTGATTTTATCGAGCAATTCGGATATATCGGCATTTTTTTGATGATCGCGCTTGAGAATATTTTCCCGCCGATTCCGTCGGAAGTCATTTTGCCGTTTGGCGGGTTTATGACGACGTACACGGCTTTGACGGTGCCCGGCGTTATTGCGGCGGCGACTGCCGGTTCGGTTGCCGGGGCATTGGTGCTGTACGGAATCGGCCGGCTGTTGTCTGTTGAGCGGCTTGAACGGATCGTCGACCGTTGGGGGGGATGGCTGCGGGTGAAGTCGGAAGACATCGCCAAGGTGAACCGGACGTTTCAGCGCTATGGGGTATGGGCCGTCTTTCTTGGCCGCATGATTCCGCTCGTGCGCAGCTTGATTTCCATTCCGGCTGGCATGGCGAAGATGAACATTGGGCTGTTTGTCTGGCTGTCCGTGCTCGGCACATTGATTTGGAATACGGCGCTTGTTTCGATCGGCGCAGCTCTTGGCCAGTCATGGAGGAAAGTATCCGACGTGATTGGCGCGTACGCTGAAGTCGTCTATGTCATCATCGCGATTGTCCTTGCCGTTGCAGTTGTCCGCTTTTGGAAAAGACGCCGGGTTTCATGAACCGGCGTCTTCTTTTGCGGGTGTCATCGTTCGGACCCGTTCTCATAACGGGCGGCGGATGTCAACGCTTTAGCAACAAGTAAATGAAATACGGCGCGCCGATCAAGGAGACGATGACCCCGGCGGGGAGCGGCTCGGCGAGGGCGTTGCGTCCAATCGTGTCGGCTGCAAGCAGCAGCCAGCCGCCGATCAACATCGCCGCCGGGATGGCCCGTTCATGGCGCGGGCCGACAATAGCTTTGGCGATATGCGGCGCCATCAAGCCGATGAACGAGATGCCTCCCGTCACGGAGACGGCGGCGGCTGCGACGGCAACAGCTGTCATCATAAGCACGAGCCGCTCGCGGCGAACGTGGACGCCGACCCCGATTGAAACCGAATCGCCTAAGTGCAAAATATTGAGATGCTTCGCCCGATACAACGCCACCAGTGTGCCCGCCGCCAGCCATGGCAGCATAGCCGAAATAAACGGCCAGTCATCGCCCCAGATGTTGCCGGAAAGCCAGCGGGCGATAAAATCGACTTTCGTCCGGTCAGCCGCGGAAATGAGGACGATCATCAGCCCGGAGAGCGCCATCGAAAACCCGACGCCGGTTAAGATAAACGACACCGGCTGCAGCCCGGTTGTTTTATTGTAGGAGACGGCATAGATGGTAGCCGCCGTCAGTAGCGCTCCGGCGAAGGCAACGAGAGGCAAGGTGTAAAGAAATGTTCCGGCCTCAATCGGGAAAAACAAAAAGAACAAGGCGACGCCTGCGCCTGCTCCGGCGTTGATCCCAAGCACGCCAGGGTCGGCGAGGTCATTGCGCGTGAGTCCTTGCAGCATGGCCCCGGATAAGGCGAGCGCCATGCCACCCAACAAGGTGATGAAAAGGCGCGGCAGGCGAAGGGAAAACAAAATGAATTCCTCTTCCATCGAACCGTAGCCAAACAGTGTCGGGACGATGCGGTTATATGAAAGCGGCGCATCGCCGGTGCCCAAGGCGATAGCTGCCGTGGCGGCAATGAGCAGCGCAAGCAAGACAAAGAGCGAAAGACTTTGTTTTCTCATGAAAAGCCCCTCCCTTGTTTCCGGACGACGAAGAGGAAAAACGGCAAGCCAATGACGGCGATAATGGCGGCTACCGGCGTTTCAAACGGCGCATGGATCGTGCGAGCTGCCGTGTCGGCCAGCACCATGGCGACGGCGCCGCCAGTCGCTGACAGCGGGATGACGAACCGGTAGTCGGCGCCGGTGATCCCCCGCACGAGGTGGGGAATCATTAAGCCGATAAAGGTGATGTTGCCGGCGATCGCGACCGATGCCCCCGTCAGCAAAAACACCGCCAGAAACAGCGCCATTTTCACCGCTGCTGTTTTTTGTCCGACGCCGACGGCGATGTCTTCGCTTAAGCTAAGGATCGTCAGCGGTCGCGCATACGAAACGGCAATAGCCAGACCGATTGCAATGAGCGGGACGCCAACGGCCAGCTGTTTCCACGAGACACCGGCCACTCCGCCTGACGTCCACATCGAGACGTCTTTGGAAATGTGGAAATACAGTCCGATCCCTTCGGCGATGGCAAACAAAAGCGCCGAGACCGCCGAGCCGGCCAGGACGATGCGCAGCGGAGAAAATCCGCCTTGGCGCATGGCACCGATGCCAAAGACGGCCCCTGCCCCGACGGCCGCACCAAGCAAACAGGCGACCGTGATCAACAGATAATGGGCGGAAGGGAAAAAGGCCATCGTCATGGCCAACGCCGCGTTCGCCCCAGCGGTGAGGCCAAGAAGCCCCGGATCGGCGAGCGGGTTGCGCGTCATCCCCTGCATGATCGCCCCGGCGACGGCAAGGCCGGCGCCGACAAAGGCGGCCGCCGTTTCGCGCGGCAAGCGGAGCTCGCGAATGAGATCAAGCTGTTTGCCTTGTTGATCGGAAAACAACGCCCGCCATACGTCGCTCCATGTCGTATCGGCGACGCCGACTCGCATCGAGCCAAACCAAACAGCGACAAGCAGGCCAAGCGACAGAACAAACGTATAGCGAAACGGCCAACGCCGGCGGTCTGCATCCATTGGTGACTCCCCCTTTGACATAAGAAAGGACGGGACACTCACTTCAGTGAACGCCCCGTCTCTTCGTTATTGGCCTAAAAAGTGTTTTTGAAAGAAATCGAGCTGGTAATCCAACGTAATCGGGTCGTTGAAATAAAATGCCTTCGCATCGGCGACAAACATACGGCCGTTTTTCACAGCAGGGATGTTTTTGAACGTGTTCGTCTCCATAAACGATGTGTCGCCGTCCCCATTTTTGCTTAAGATGAGATAATCGCCGACAAACTGCGGGAGCGCTTCAAGGGAAACGGCATAGTAGCCCGGTTTGAGCGCCTGTTCTTCCACTTTTTTCGGCATTTTCAGCTTCATTTCTTGATACAAAATCTCGGTGCCGCGCGCCCAGTTGTTGCCAAAGACATATAGCTGCTTATCAAAGTTTTCGGCTACAGTAACGGTCGCGTTTTCGCCAATTTTGGCCCGGATTTCTTCCCCGGCTTGTTGCGCCCGTTGTTTAAAGTCGTCGATCCACGCTTTCGCTTCTTTTTCTTTATTCAACAGTTTGCCGATTTCCAAAAACTGTGTCAAATAATCGACCTTCCCATATGTAAAAGTGACGGTCGGCGCGATTTTGCTGAGCTTGTCGACGTTTTTCGTATTGGATAATCCGATAATTAAGTCTGGTTTTAATGCCATAATTTTTTCAATGTCTTCATCGGTCACGACTTCGGCGTCTTTCAGTTTTTCTTGAAAAAGCGGGCTCATTTTCGACCACGAATCCACGCCGACAACAGGGACATCCAAGGCCAGCACATGCCCGGCAAACGTCGATAAGACGACGACGCGCTTCGGATCAGCCGGCACTTCCACCGGTCCGTTTTCCGATTGATACGTAATCGTTTCCGGTTTTTTTTCAGCCGGGGACGCGTTGTTTTTCTTATTGTTGTTCGCTGTGTTGCCGCATGCGCTCAGCACAAGCGCAAAAAGAAGCAACAATGCAAGCCATGTTTTCCTCATGATGAATAAGCCTCCTTAAGCAAATGATAGGTGAAACAAACGGGTTTGTTCGTCCGCGGATCGCGGCCGATGTCGGCGTCAATGCCGAACACGTCGCGGAGCACTTTGCGGCGGATAACGTCTTCGCTCCGCCCGGACTTGATGATGGCCCCTGCTTTCATAGCGATGATATAGTCGGCAAAACGGGCCGCCTGGTTGATGTCATGAAGCACCATGACGATCGTCCGCCCCTCCTCCTTGTTCAGCCGCTCCAGCAGCTCGAGCACTTCAAGTTGGTGGGCGATGTCCAAGTACGTCGTCGGTTCGTCCAAAAAGATGATGTCCGTCTCCTGGGCGAGCGCCATGGCGATCCAGACGCGCTGCCGCTGCCCGCCGGAGAGCGCATCGACCGGCCGGTGTTTTAAGTCGGCTGTTTTCGTCACGTGAAGCGCCCAGTCGATCGCTTCGTAGTCTTGTTTCGTCAGGCGGCCAAACCCTTTTTGATACGGGAAGCGGCCGTACGAGACGAGCTCGGCGACCGTTAATCCGCTTGCCGCTTCCGGCGTCTGCGGCAAAATGGCCATTTTTTTCGCCAGCTCTTTCGTCGGTTGCTGCGAAATCGCTTGGCCGTCTAAAATGACCGCGCCGGACTGCGGAGAAAGGATGCGCGTCAACGTCTTCAGCAGCGTCGATTTCCCGCATCCGTTCGGCCCGATAATGGCAGTGATTTGCCGGTCGGGAATGCGGACGGACAAATGTTCGAAAATCGTCCGGTCATCGTAGCGGACGGTCAAATTCTCGGCGTATAAGCGGACCATGCGGCCACCTCCTTTTGGACTAAGAAAATGAAAATCAATATCATTAACAATCTTAATTATAACCAATTCATTAAAAAAGACAATGAATTTTCTCATCAAAAAAGCAAGTTTTATTATGGAAAAAAGAGAGGTCGGACAAGGTTTGCCGCGGCTCTCCTGCCGCAAAGAGAACACTGGACTATATTTCGCAGGCCTATCGCTGCATCCCACGCCGCAACTTGACCGCCATAAGGCGGGTGCGGCCTCAGAAAGCCCGGCCTTTGCGCCGCGATCGTCTGGCGCCATACTGTTGCGAAAACGCAACGATTCCGGCTGTCTGAATGGCAAAAACACAACACATTCTGTATATTTATTGTTTTTTTGCAACAAAACGTTGTTGTTTTGCAACGGAAGATTTGGTACGGTGGATGATGGAGATGTATTTTTCTGAATAATACGACACTTTATTTGTTGGCACGCAGTTTGCTTTTCAAAACAAAGTGAAGGCGAGACAGGGGGATGGGGGATGACGATAGAAGACATCATGTGGAAAACAACCGTTGCTGTTTTGGAAAGCGATTCCCTTGAGCAGGCGGCCCGTACGTTGACCGAGCACGGGATTGCTGGGGCCGTCGCATGCGACAGCGAAGGGGAAGTGGTAGGGGTGGTGGCGGCCGAGGATGTGCTGTTTGGTCTCGCGCAGGGGCACAAAACGGTTCGTGAGGTGATGCGGCCGCCGCAGCCGCTTCCGGCCCATGCGCGCCTTGAGGAGATCGCGTTTGGCGGCAGTCCGCTCCGCGCCGTCGTTGATGAGAGCGGCCGCCTGGCCGGTCTGTTGACAAAAGAGCAGTATTTGGCGGCGCAGGAAAAGGCGTCCCGCCTTCGCTTAAAGCAGCTGGAAGCCATGTTCAACGCCGCCCATAACGGCATTTTGTCGATCGATGCCCAAGGGCGGATTACCTCGATCAATCCGGCGGCGGAACGGATGGCGCGGACGACGAAAGAAGAAGCGCTCGGCCGGTTGTTGACCGATGTCGTCGTTCCGTCCGGCTTGCTCGATGTCGTGCGCACCGGCCAAGGGTGTACGGAAAAGTACCGAGTCGGCAAGCGCGTCTATATTACGAATCGGTCGCCGATTATCGACGGTGGGAAGGTCGTCGGCGCTGTCGGGGTGTTTCAAGACATTTCCGAGATCGAATTCATCTCGAGCGAGCTCGAGACAGTGAAGCGCATCGTCAACGAGCTGCAGACGGTGATGGATGCGGCGGGCGACGGCATCGCCATCACGAATCGCCACGGGGCAATCATCCGGCAAAATCAAAAATGGGCCGCCCTGTTCCCAGATGCGGGACAAGGGCGCATCCCCGCCCCGCTCGACCAAGTTGTGCGCCAGGCGCTTGATCGCTGCCAGCCGTGCTCAATGCTTCATCAAGGGCCAGAAACCGGCAACACGTTGATCGTCTCCGCGGTGCCGATCATCGAGGAAGGCGGCCGGGGCGAGCGGGTTGTCGTGTACGTCAAAGACATGACCGAGATGGAGCAGCTTCGCGCTGAACTTGAGGAGACGAAACGGCTCCTTCATACATTAAGCCGACAGGAAGGCGATGGCCTTATTTACCGGGCGCCGGCGATGGCGCACGTTGTCGTCATCGCCCGTCAGGCAGCGGCTGTGGATGTCACCGTGCTCCTGACGGGAGAGTCGGGCACCGGAAAAGAAGAGCTGGCGAACTTCATCTGGAAGCAGAGCACGCGCAGCGGCCGTCCGTTTGTGAAAGTGAACTGCGGGGCGATTCCGGAGACGCTGATGGAGTCCGAGCTGTTCGGCTATGAGCCGGGCGCATTCACAGGAGCGGCGAAAAAAGGGAAAAAAGGCTACTTTGAGCAGGCGGATGGCGGGACGATTTTTCTCGATGAAATCAGCGAAATCCCGCTCCACCTGCAAGTAAAGCTCCTTCGTGTGCTTCAGTCGATGGAAATTATGCGCCTGGGGGCTGAGGCGCCCAAACAGATCGATGTCCGCATCATCGCCGCGACGAACAAGCCGCTTGAAGAGCTGGTCGCCGCCGGGCGGTTCCGCGCCGATTTGTTTTACCGGCTGAACGTCATGCCGATCGCTATTCCGCCGCTGCGCGACCGGAAAGAAGACATCCCGCTCTTAGTCGACCATTATCGAAAGCAGTTTGCGGAAAAGTATCAAAAGCCGCTCATCTTTACTGACGGGGCGCTGGCGGCGATGATGGACTACCATTGGCCCGGGAACGTCCGCGAGCTCGTCAACGCTATCGAGCGCATGTTTGTAACGTCTGCCGCGCCCGTCGTTGACGAAGACCATGTGGCGAAATGGCTTCACCTCGAGCCGCTGTCGGCCGCCAATCCGGCGTCAGTCGGCGAGATCGTCCCGCTCAAACAAGCGGTGGCGGACGTCGAGCGGCAGCTCATCATCAAGGCGCTCCGTCGCGCGCGTACGTATCGGCGGGCGGCCAAGCTGTTAGGCGTCGATGCGTCGACACTCGTGCGCAAGGCGCAAAAATATAGAATCCAATCATCGGGAGGGGAAGAGGATGGATTTTATATTGCCAGACGAGATTGAATTTTTAAAAGAAAATGTCCGCCGATTTGTGAGAGAGGTCGTTGAGCCGGCGGCAATGGACATTGAAGAAAACGACCAAATTCCGGAAGATATTATTGAAAAATCGAAAGACATGGGGCTGTTCGGCTTAAGCATTCCCGAAGAGTATGGAGGCCTCGGCTTGTCGATGGTCGGCAAATGCGCCATTTACGAAGAGCTCGGCAAAACGCACAACGGCTATACGACATTAATCGGCGCCCATACCGGCATCGGCACGGTCGGCATCGTCGAGCTCGGCACTGAGGAACAAAAACGGCGCTACTTGCCGAAAATGGCGACCGGTGAATGGATCGGCGCCTTCGCCTTAACCGAGCCGAACGCCGGCTCGAACGCCGCCGCGATCAAAACGACCGCCGTCCGCAAAGGCGACCGCTACATCATTAACGGCTCGAAACATTACATTACTAACGCCGTCGACGCCCATGTCTTTACCGTCATGGCCGTGACCGACCCGTCGAAAGGTCCGAAAGGCATCACCTCGTTTATCGTCGAAAAAGATTTTCCCGGTTTTATCGTAGGAAAAGTGGAGCGGAAAATGGGGCTGCGCGGTTCGCACTCGGCCGAGCTGTTTTTTGATAATCTGGAAGTACCGGTCGAAAACGTGCTCGGAAAAGAAGGCGAGGGGTATGTCAACGCTCTCAAAATCCTCGCCAACGGCCGTGCGGGTCTCGCCGCCCGCAATCTCGGCTCCTGCGTCCGCCTGCTCGAATACTGCATGGAATACGCCGAACAGCGCGAACAGTTCGGCAAGCCGATCATCGAGCAGCAAGCCATCCAGCATATGCTGGCGGACATGAGCATGTTGATCGAAGTGCTTCGCTCGACCGTCTATCGCGTCGCCTGGATGGTCGATCAAAAGATGCGTGTCGTCAAAGAAGCGGCCATTGCCAAACTGTTCGGCTCGGAAGTGTACAACAAAATCGCCGATATGGCCGTACAAATCCACGGCGACCTCGGCTACATGAGAGACTACCCGATCGAACGCTACTTCCGCGACGCCCGCATCACGAAAATTTACGAAGGCACCTCGGAAATCCAGCGCAACATCATCGCGAGTGAACTGCGGAGAGAATACGGAAAAGTGCGGGTATAAACGAAATGCCGTCTGCTGACAGCAGGCGGCGTTTTTGCGCAGCGATTGTCGGAAAATGTCATCCGCTTTTTGTTGACGGAAGGAAGGGAAGATTGCTAGAATGAGAGAAAATGAGTGACTATTCACAATATTTCGGTCATTTATACAACTTGCCTCTTGCTAGCAACCTGCCTGTTGTCGCAACAGCATGTTTGTAAGCCCTTGCAAGAATTGCTGTCCCCGCGGTCATCCATCTATATAGATGCAATTTGAAGCTTTAACATTTGCAGCTTTTACCAAGCATTTGCTCGACTGTCGGGCGACCGAACAACGCCGCTTCCAGACCCATGTATGGGTCTGTTGAAGCGGGTGGTTGTTCGGTCTTCCGTCACGCCAGGGCGTGACGGAGGCAAGCCACAGGCTTGCCTTCGACAGTCGAAAAAATGGACAAACAACTTTTCCGTCAAGGATATGTTAAACTTTTTCGTTGCCTCTATATAGAAGTGCAACATCCAGCAAGCAATAAAAAATAGAAAAGGAGTGATGAGCGTGCGGCGGGCTCAGCCGTTGGTCACAACGGGCAGCCGTGGGCTGCAGGAAGATTCGTTCCCGTTTCGGCTTTACCAAAAGGCAAAGCGGTTGGGGGTGTGGAATCCGGCGGACATTGACTTGACGCAAGATGTGAAAGATTGGGAGACGCTCCCTGTTCAGATGAAGGACGGAATTTTGCGGCTCATTGCCCAGTTTCAGGCGGGCGAAGAGGCGGTGACGCGCGATTTGTTGCCGCTTTTGATGGTCGTCGCCAAAGAGGGGCGGATCGAGGAGGAGATGTACTTAACCACCTTTTTGTTTGAGGAGGCGAAACATACCGAGTTTTTCCGCCTTGTGCTCAATGCGCTCGGCGTCAAAGAAGATTTGTCCCATTACCATTCCGAGACATACCATACGATTTTTAACGAGATTTTGCCGTCAGCGATGGGGCGGCTTGAACATGATTCGTCCCCAGAGGCCATTGCCGAGGCCTCGGTCGTGTACAACATGTTTGTCGAAGGGGTGCTGGCGGAAACGGGGTATTACGGCTTTTACAAATCGCTTGAGCAAATGGGGGTCATGCCCGGATTGTTGAAAGGGATCGGCTATTTGAAAAAAGACGAGTCGCGCCACATCGCCTACGGGACGTTTTTGCTTCAGCGGCTGATCCGTGAGCATCCGTATCTTCTGGAAGTTGTGATGAAAAAGATGGAGCAGCTCGCACCGCTTGCAGTAAAACTTAACGAGGAAGCGGCGGCCCACGATTCCATTTTCGGCCCTGACTACTACGCTGACATTATGAATTTCACCGCCCGCCAACTGGCAGCGAGGATGGACGTGCTGAAAAAGGCGCAGGAGAAGTCGTTTGAGGAGCTGTTCGGTCTTGAGGAAAGCGAAAACGTTGGCTAGATGTTGAGAGTCGAAAAAAGGAAGGGAGAAATCGTCATGACCACTCACGTGCAAGTGCAACATTTCCCACTCTTTATTAACGGCGAATGGCAGCCTTCAACAAGCGGGGAAACGTTTAACGTATACAATCCGGCGACCGGAGAGGTGGTGGCGACCGTCGCAAAGGCGACAGCGGACGATGTCGACCGGGCGGTTCGAGCGGCGCGCAAGGCATTTGACGAGACCGATTGGAAGGCGATGAAACCGAAAGAACGGGCGCGCGTGCTGAATGCGATCGCCCAGGCCATTGCCGCCAACGCTCAAGAGCTCGCCTATTTGGAAGCGATCTCAAGCGGGGGGACGATCCGGCGCATCAGCTCAATCGATATCTTGCAAGTCGTTGATTTGTTCCAAACGATGGCGAACATCGTCCAAGAGTACCTGTTTTCGGAAACGCTGCCGATTCCGCCGTTTCCCAGGCCGGCGCACAATTTTGTTTGGCGCGAGCCGATCGGGGTTTGCGCGGCGATCACGCCGTGGAACTTGCCGCTCATGATTGCGTCGTGGAAAATCGCCCCGGCGCTGGCAGCGGGCAATACGATCGTTGTGAAACCGGCTAGCTACACGCCGCTGTCAACGTTGAAGCTGGCGGAAGTCATTTCGTCTTTCGTGCCGCCGGGGGTCATCAACGTGGTGGCTGGTCCGGGCGCCGACGTTGGGGAGGCGCTTGTCCGCCATCCGCAAGTGGACAAGGTGGCGTTTACCGGTTCGACGGAAGTCGGACGCCGCATTATGGCGCTGGCGGCGGAAACGGTGAAAAACGTCACATTGGAGCTCGGCGGCAAGTCACCGAACATTTTGCTTGAGGATGCCGATTTGGAGCTTGCCGTTCCCGGCAGTTTGTTTGGCGTCTTTTTGCACTCCGGCCAGCTGTGCGAATCGGGAACAAGGCTGTTTGTGCCCGATCGGCTCCATGATGAGGTCGTCGAGCGGCTTGTCGTCCTGACGAAGACGCTGCAAATCGGCCATCCGCTCGACCCGGCGACCGATGTGGGTCCGGTCATCTCCAAGCGGCAAAAAGAGACGGTGCTCTCCTATATTGAAGCCGGCAAGCAAGAAGGAGCAACGCTTGTATGCGGCGGCCATGAAGTGGAAGTGCCTGGCTGTGAAGGTGGCCATTTTGTCGCGCCGACGATTTTTACGAATGTCACGAATGACATGAAAATCGCCCAAGAAGAGATTTTCGGCCCGGTGTTGTCGGTCATTCGCTACCATGACGTGGAAGAGGCGGTGGCGATGGCGAACGATACGATCTACGGGCTGGCGGCCGGCGTCTGGACGCGCGACGTCAACAAGGCGTACGCCATCGCCGGACGCCTGCGGGCTGGCGTCGTCTGGATCAATGACTGGCATATGCTTCGCAATGACGCGCCATTTGGCGGTTACAAGCAAAGCGGCATCGGGCGCGAAATGGGCAAATATTCGCTTGATGCTTACACGCAGCTGAAGCATGTGCATACGTCGATGGTGCCGGAGCTTGAAAAGCGGAAATGGTATCAAGTGCTGTTTTCCCGCCTGCACGCCACGATGAAAAAGTAAAGGGGGATTCGGAACATGACGACGTTAGCGAACTTTTGGCTGCGCACCGCCATTTATACCGGCTCGAACGCTCGGGCGCTCGTGCCGGACTTGTTCCGCGGATTGGGGGCGAAACGGGTGCTATTGCTTTCCGACCGTGGGCTTGAGCAGGCTGGGATCGTTGAGAAAGTGGCTGACATCTTTCGGCTGACAACGCACGGGATGGGACCGGAGCTCGCCGGCATCTTTTTAGATATTCGCCAGGATGCGGAGAGCGAATGCGTCAATGAAGCGGTGCGCTATGCACGCGAGGTCGGGGCGGACGCCTTGTTGGCCGTCGGCGGCGGCAGCGTGCTTGATACGGCCAAAGGGGTCAAATACGCCCTGTTTAAAGGGTTGCGCGATATTAAAGAGGCGATTCCAGGCGGGCTGCGGTACGAGTCGTTCCCGCAGGCGCAATTCATGCCGATCCCGCACATCTCCATCCCGACGACGGCCGGCACGGGGTCGGAAGTATCGCCGATTGCGGTCATCTATAATGAAGAGCTGCGCTTGAAAACGAACATCATCAATCCGTTTATCAATGCCGACGTCGCCGTCTTGGATCCTGATTTAACGGTCGGGCTGCCGCCGAAGGTGACGGCGTTTACCGGCATGGATGCGCTCACCCATGCCATTGAGGCGCTCGCCTCGCCGACGGCGACCGCCATTACCGATGCGTGCGCCTTGCAGGCGATCCGCCTGATTCGCGACTACTTGCCGATAGCGGTTCACGACGGCGGGAACATTCGCGCCCGCTCGGAGATGCTGCAGGCGAGTTTGCTTGGCATTACCGCATTCAGCTTTGCATTAAACGCCATCCCGGTGCATAATTTCGCCCATGCGTACGGGGCGATGTTCCGCATCCCGCATGGATTGGCGAACGCCGTCTTTTTGCCGGTCGTGATGGAAGCGATTCCGGAGTTGTATTTGCCGAAAGCGAAGCTGTTGGCCGAAGCGCTTGGCATTCACGATCACGGTCAAGGGGCCGATGTGCTGCTGGCCAAAGCGATCGAGCGCATTCGTGGGTTGCGCGATGACATCGGGCTGCCGGCCGATTTTGCCGACTATCCGATCACGGCGGAGCAATTTGCGGCCACCATCCCAGCGGTGGCCTCTGACCCGGCCGCGGTTAGCTTCCCGATGCCGCCTGAGTTGATTCAGGCCATCGGCGAGCGCGTCGTCAAGCTGGCAGTGGAAAAAGGATGAAGCAACATGTCGAAAAGCAGGAATGGGATTTGGCGCTATAAACAGATTTCCTTTCATCTAAATAGGTAGAAAAAGGTGTCCCGCTCCTTGTGGGACACCCGCTTTTGTGTCGATCGTTCAGCCCCGTGGCCGCCCGATGACAGTGTCTAACGACCAAAGCCTGCTGCCGTTTAACCATAAATAAATCGACATGGCGAGCAAGGCGAGGTTGAATTCATAGCCCGTTTCCCGGCCGTTGCCGAGCAAGCCGGCGTCAGCTTTTACTGTCACGATCGCTCCGATCATCATGACCGCAAATCCGGCCGCAATCCAGCGCGTGCTAAGGCCCAGCATCATCGCCCAGCCGCCAGTGAGCTCCACGATCGTCACGATGTAGGCAAGCAGGTTGGGGAGACCCATGGTGATGAATGATTCCGCCTCTTCTTCAAGCCCCCGCTGCCATTTCACCCAGCCACGGACGAAAAAAGATGAATCCGGTGACGATCCGTACAAGAAATGTTCCAAATTCATGATGCCTCATCCTCTTCCCTCCGTTCCTCCCTTCAACTATTGTTTTATGGCCATCATATGTGCGCATTGTTTCCTTATATGAAAATGAAAAAGAATGTTGCATGCCAAGAAGAGAAAGATTATAATAATTGTACCTTGTATTGCAAGGTAATTAGTTTCATTCTATCTTGTATGGCAAAATACTGGAGGAGAGGGCGTTCATGTCTTTACGGAGCCAATTGTTAAAAGGGGTGTTGGAAGGATGTATACTAGCCTTAATTAAGCGTGAACCAGTATATGGATATGAGTTGTCGATGAAATTGCAGAAGTTTGGCCTCAGCCAGGTAAGTGAAGGCTCAATTTATCCACTTTTGCTGAGATTGCAAAGGGCAGGGCT
Organism: Geobacillus sp. G4; assembly: GCF_040327975.1. Classification (NCBI taxonomy): domain Bacteria; kingdom Bacillati; phylum Bacillota; class Bacilli; order Caryophanales; family Anoxybacillaceae; genus Geobacillus; species Geobacillus sp. G4. Next base: position 2,447 of record NZ_JBEPJY010000016.1, on the reverse strand, counting down.
GATTCAAGGAGAAATGCGTGATTCGCCTTTAGGACCGAAGCGGAAATATTACTGCCTGACTGAAAGTGGGGAAGAGGCGCTTCAAACGTTTATGGCGGAGTGGGAAAACATCCGCATGCCAGTGGAAATGATTTTACGTGGAGGGACGGACGATGAAAGCAACGGATCTCATCGCCTTGAATAATGAGAAGCGCAAACTATTAAACAGTCACAATCGCGTTTACTATGAAAACATGCTCGTTTATATTCGATCGCATTTGATGATTTCTCAACAGTCGCAAGAGGAATTATTAATGGAATTGCTTGACCATCTGATTGAAGCGCAAAAACAAGGAAAACAGGCGGAAGAGGTATTCGGGAAGGACGCGAAATCATATTGCGATGAATTGATTCGGCAAATGCCCAAAGAAAAAGGGAAGTATACGTTTGGATTTCTTCTGTATTTATCCATGCGTTACATTGCTTTTGTGTTTTTTGTGACCGGAGTCGCGGAACTTGTGGCCAAATATGTGTTGCATCGAAGTGATGAAATCTTTCTCGGTAAGGAAGTGGTAAATATCTTGTTAGGTTTTCTGTTGGTATTGTTCGGCGTCGCGTTGGTGATGCATTTTGTCCGCAATTCCGTGTTTCCAGCATCGCCTGAATGGAAAAGGAAGCGTTGGAGAGTATTTTTCGCTGTAGTTAGCATCTTAATGCTTGTGATTGGCGGAGGAGTTGCAACAGCCAAGTTTGTCCCACCGTTTGGCGTCCGGATCGAAGCAGGATGGGTCATTCATCTATTGTTTTCATGTTTAGCCTTTGCGGTTTCTTGGCTGATGAATCAACGGTGTCACTGGGCAAAGTAAACGTTACAACGAGGCGTTTGGAGCGATGTATTCGCTATTTGGGAGCCTATCCGCTACAATGGAGCTAAAAGCGGTCCTTGCGTGTGAACATAGGCTGGAATGAGGAGGATGGAGATGAATATCGAAATTTGGTCCGATTTTGTCTGCCCGTTTTGCTACATCGGCAAACGTCGGCTGGAACAGGCGCTTGAGCAGTTTCCACACCGGGAAGACGTCGAGATCGTCTTTCGCAGCTTTGAATTGGATCCGAATGCGAAAAAAGAAACATCGTTGACCATTCATGAACTTATTGCGAAAAAATACGGGATTACGGTTGAGGAAGCGAAGCGGGCGAATGCCGATATCGGACGGCAGGCGGAGGCGGTCGGGCTTACGTTCCGCTTTGAGACGATGAAGCCAACGAATACGTTTGACGCCCACCGCTTGGCGCAATACGCCAAGGAAAAAGGAAAACTCAATGATGTCGTCGAACGGCTGTTTTATGCCTATTTTACGGAGTCGAAGCGAATCAGCAACCTCGATGTTCTGCTTGCGCTCGCCGAAGCGGCTGGACTTGACCGCAAGGAGACGGAAGAAGTACTCAATGACGGTCGTTATGCGGAAGAAGTGCGCAAAGACGAAGCGGAAGCAGCGAAGTTTGGAGTCCGCGGCGTTCCGTTTTTCATCCTGAACCGGAAGTACGCGATTTCCGGCGCCCAACCGGTTGAGGTGTTTCGCCGGGCGCTAGAGAAGGTATGGGAGGAAGAACAACAAGCTTCTCCGATGCGGCTGCTGGCGGGTGAAGGCGGAATGTGCGCAGATGGAAGCTGCTCGATCGACTAGACTGCTCCGGCTCAAAAGCGGAAAGCCAGCTAGGGGTCTCCTAGCCGGTTTTTTTTGTTATCTTCACAGAGAAGCCTCCCATTTAGACGAAACAAAAAATGAGGAAGATTAACCGCGTTTCACAAACAGCGGCAAGTCTGTATGCCCCATGTCCCGGACGTAGACGAACAGCTGGCCTTTATGATGGATTTCGTGGTCCATCGCCATCTGCAAAAATTGCTTGGCCGGAATTTGGACGCCGAAGATGGAGGTCAAATCGAGCGTCCGGTCGAAGTCGTCATCGCTCATCGACTGGATGAGCTGCTTCGTTTTTTCCGTATACGTTTCCGCCAGCTTGGCTAAATTCGTCTCTGGATCCTCGATTTTTTGCCGGAACAGCGCCGGGTCGCCGTGTTTCGCGGTGTTGGCGAAGTTGTAAAAGCTAAACAGCATATGCGTCGCCAGCTGTTTCGCTGTCATCGACGTCGGCGTCGGCTTGTAATCATAATGCGCTTCATCGATTTTGTTGATCAGTTCCATCGTGACAAGGCGATGCGAAAGGAAATATTGCACCCATTTCTTTGCGCGGGACATGGTTATTCCTCCTCGTATTTCCATATTTCTTTATTTTTATAACTGATTAAACCACTTATAATATAACATAATGCAGATGTATAAAATGCAGAGGTAATACTGTACGTATCCGCTATAAAACTTAATAGTAACCCGTGGTGCTAGATAAGCTTGAGCAAGCATAAAAATAGCCCTTGCTTAGCGGATCTTCTAATGAAAGTGCAACCT
>NZ_JBEPJY010000015.1:0-51554 GCF_040327975.1 Geobacillus sp. G4 | reverse complement strand
ACACGGAAGTTAAGCCCTCCAGCGCCGATGGTAGTTGGGGCCAGCGCCCCTGCAAGAGTAGGTCGCTGCTAGGCAATAAACGAGCAGCCAGTTGCATTGGTGCAATTGGCTGTTTTCGTTTTTTGAGGAAAAAACGATAAGGACCCGCTCAATGTCTCTCTTCCTTTCATCTACTAGTATAGAATGTTAGCAATGTGGGAAACATAGAGGATGGGAGGTGGAGAGCGTGAGGACATCAATAGCAGACCGGAATCAACGCGAACATGTATGCATCGTTTGTGAACAGGAAAAAAAGGAAGGGATTTTCCTTTTTGGCCATTTTCTTTGTTTGGACTGCAACCGGGCGATTGTGCAAACGAATACGGACGACCCGAACTACTCGTTTTATGTGCGGCAGCTGCGCAAAATGTTTACATCGAAAATTCACTCGTAATCAGGTCCTGCATTTGGGCCTGTTTTTATTTGCGATTGACGCGACTCGTGCGTTTTTTCGGGCGTTTGTGATACTATATGTTTGATGTTTCTCCTGCATATCCCATGCATTTCGGCAGTCTGCCCGGATGATGGCCGTTCTGGGACAGACAGCAAGGAAAGAGGATGATGATGGATCAAACGAAAACTCCTTTATATGACGCTCTCGTGCACCATTGGGCGCGCCGCCCGGTTTCGTTTCACGTGCCGGGACATAAATACGGCGCTTTGTTTTCGAAACGAGGGAGAGATATGTTTGCGCCGCTGTTGGCGTTGGATGCGACGGAAATTTCCGGCTTGGATGACTTGCATCATCCTGAGTCGGTGATTGCCGAGGCGCAGGCGCTGGCGGCGGAGCTGTATGGCGTTAGGGAGACGTTTTTCCTTGTGAACGGTTCGACGGCAGGGAATTTGGCAATGATCGCCGCCGTGTGTGATGGAAAGAGGAAGAAAGTGATTGTACAACGCAATTGCCATAAATCGGTGATGCATGCATTGCAACTCATGGAAGCCACTCCTGTTCTACTTGCTCCCGAGTTTGATCGTGATGTGTGTGTCGCTTCGCACATTCGTCCTAAAGCGGTCAAAGAGGCGTTGGCGCTTCATGATGATGTTGCTGCGGTTGTATTGACGAACCCAAATTATTATGGAATGGCCGCCGATTTGACAGAAATCGTCCGTCTAGTTCATGAACATGGCATTCCGGTGCTGGTTGATGAGGCGCATGGCGCCCATTTCGTTGTCGGCCCCCCTTTTCCGACATCGGCGCTTCGCTATGGCGCCGATGTTGTCGTGCAGTCGGCGCATAAAACGTTGCCGGCGATGACGATGGGAGCGTTTTTGCATGTAAACAGCGAGCGGGTTGATCTTGAGCGGTTGAAATATTTTTTGCAGTTGTTTCAGTCAAGCAGCCCGTCTTACCCGATTATGGCGTCGCTCGATTTGGCGCGGAGTTATGTCGCCCAGCTTTCAAAAAGCGATGCGGCGGCGATCGTGGCAGAAATTGAGAAGTTTAAAGCAGCCTTGGCCGATATTGACGGGGTGGCAGTCGTTTGTTCCCGCCATTTTGGCGTACAGACCGACCCGCTGAAAGTAACGGTGCAGACGCGCTGTTCCTTGACCGGGTATGAACTGCAACGTTGGCTTGAGCGCGAAGGGGTGTTTGTCGAGCTTGCTGATCGAATGAACGTGCTTTTCGTTTGCCCGCTGGCGGTAACCGGGCGGCTTCAGGAAGCAGCGGAGAAAATCAAACGAGCGTGGCGCGATTTGCCAGATGGCGAGGCGCCGGTGTGTGACGCTTCGCCTTTTCTCGGACCGCTTCTATCGGTTTTAGTCCCGTATAATGAACTGCGCCATTTGCGGACAAAAGCTGTGGCGCTCGAGGAAGCTGAAGGACATATAGCGGCGGAAACGGTCATTCCATATCCGCCTGGGGTGCCGCTCGTGTGGGTCGGAGAACGGATCGGCCGCGGCCATATTGAACAGATCCGCCAGCTTCTTTGTCAGCGGGCGCACATACAAGGCGGAAGCCGGCTGAAAGATGGTCAGCTGGTTGTATACGAATAGGAAGGATGGAAAGGATGCCGCGAGTGATGAACGGATGCTTTTTTTCGTTTGAAGGACCGGAAGGAGCCGGCAAAACGACGATGATCAGCAAATTGGAGTCGTTGTTGCGTGAGCGGGGGATTGACGTCGTGGCGACGAGGGAACCGGGCGGGGTGCGCATTGCCGAGGCGATTCGCTCAATCATTTTAAACCGTGATTATACGGAAATGGACGGGCGGACGGAGGCGCTTTTGTATGCGGCGGCGCGCCGGCAGCATTTGCTTGAGAAAATCGTGCCGGCGCTTGAGGCTGGGTGCGTCGTCCTTTGCGACCGGTTTGTTGACAGTTCCCTCGCCTACCAGGGATTTGCCCGCGGGCTTGGCATTGAGGAAGTATGGAAAATTAATGAGTTCGCTATTGATGGGTATATGCCGTCGCTGACGATTTATTTTGATATCGATCCGCAAATTGGGCTTGAACGAATCCGACGAAACCGCAGCCGGGAAGTGAATCGGCTTGACCTTGAAACGTTGTCTTTTCATGAGAAGGTGCGAGAAGGGTATCGGGAACTCGCCAGACGGTTTGCCGACCGCATTGTCGTCATCGACGCGAACCGCCCGCTTGATGATGTATTCGCTGAAACAACGGCCGCGGTGCTTTCCCGTTTGAAAGGAAGATGACAGCGCCATTTCCATGAATCCGACCGTGATGATTCCTAGTGGACATGATAGAATAGAAATAAGAAATCAAGGAAGAGTGATGGCGATGCGATGGGAACAGCTAGCGAAACGCCAGCCGGTGGTGGCGAAAATGCTGCAAAGCGGCTTGGAAAAAGGGCGGATTTCTCATGCGTACTTGTTTGAGGGGCAGCGGGGGACGGGCAAAAAAGCGGCCAGTTTGTTGTTGGCGAAACGTTTGTTTTGTCTGTCCCCAATCGGAGTTTCCCCGTGTCTGGAGTGCCGCAACTGCCGGCGCATCGACTCCGGCAACCACCCTGACGTCCGGGTGATCAGCCCAGACGGAGGATCAATCAAAAAGGAACAAATCGAATGGCTGCAGCAAGAGTTCTCGAAAACAGCGGTCGAGTCGGATAAAAAAATGTACATCGTTGAGCACGCCGATCAAATGACGACAAGCGCTGCCAACAGCCTTCTGAAATTTTTGGAAGAGCCGCATCCGGGGACGGTGGCGGTATTGCTGACTGAGCAATACCACCGCCTGCTAGGGACGATCGTTTCCCGCTGTCAAGTGCTTTCGTTCCGGCCGTTGCCGCCGGCAGAGCTCGCTCAGGGACTTGTCGAGGAGCACGTGCCGTTGCCGTTGGCGCTGTTGGCTGCCCATTTGACAAACAGCTTCGAGGAAGCACTGGCGCTTGCCCAAGATAGTTGGTTTGCCGAGGCGCGAACATTAGTGCTACAATGGTATGAGATGCTGGGCAAGCCGGAGCTGCAGCTTTTGTTTTTCATCCACGACCGCTTGTTTCCGCATTTTTTGGAAAACCATCAGCTTGACCTTGGACTTGATTTGCTTTTATATTTATACCGCGATTTATTGCATATTCAAGCCGGGCAGATGGACGGCGTGTTATACCGCGATCAGCTGGACCGCCTGCAACGATGGGCGCTTGCTTGCCCGCAGCGGCGGATTTTGGCTGGCATGGAAGCGATTTTACAAGCGAAAACGCGTTTAAATACAACAAATATGAGCACAGCGTTGCTTGTTGAGCAGCTCGTTCTTCAATTAAAGCGGTAAAGGAGGGAGAGCCGTTGTATACGGTAGTCGGCGTCCGTTTTAAAAAAGCAGGGAAAATTTATTATTTTGACCCTGGCGATGCCGTTATTCCCGTCGGCGAATTCGTCATTGTCGAGACGGTCCGAGGCATTGAGTACGGAAAAGTCGTCATCGCCAATAAACAAGTCGACGAAAACGACATCGTGCTGCCGCTCAAAAAAGTGATCCGCGTGGCGAATGAGAAAGATAAATGGATTGTAGAAGAAAACAAAAAGGCGGCGCGCGAGGCGTATGACATTTGCTTGCGCAAAGTGGAGGAGCACGGGCTGGAAATGAAGCTCGTCGATGTGGAATATACGTTTGACCGCAATAAAGTGATCTTTTATTTCACTGCCGATGGGCGCGTCGATTTCCGCGAGCTTGTGAAAGACTTAGCGTCGATTTTCCGCACGCGCATCGAGCTGCGGCAAATCGGGGTGCGCGATGAGGCGAAAATGCTTGGCGGCATCGGGCCGTGCGGCCGCATGCTTTGCTGTTCGACGTTTTTAGGCGATTTTGAACCGGTGTCGATCAAAATGGCGAAAGATCAAAACTTGTCGCTCAATCCAACGAAAATTTCCGGGCTGTGCGGCCGGCTGATGTGTTGCCTGAAATATGAAAACGAAGAGTATGAGACGGCGAAAGAACAACTCCCGGATTTAGGGGAATATGTCGAAACACCGCACGGCTTCGGCAAAGTCGTCGGCTTGAACATTTTAGAGCGGGTGTTGCAAATCGAGCTTCCAGAATTCGGACGGGTCGTCGAATATACACTCGATGAGCTGATGAAAAACGGGACGTTGTCCATTCGCGTCGCGGATTAATTTGGGGTGGGGCCAGTGGAAAAAGTAGATAAAAAAGAAGTGTTTCGATCAGTGGCCAATATGGAAGAGCAACTTAGTTATTTTTACCGCGAGCTGGTGCAGCTGAAACAGCGCGTAACGGAGCTGTTAGAAGAGAATCACCAGCTGCAAATCGAAAATGCTCATTTGCGCCGTCGGCTTGAACAATTGTCAGAAGCATGGGAAGAAGGCAAACGAAAAGGGGACAAACATGGCAAAAAACTCATCGACATTGGCGAAGGGTATGACAATTTAGCCCGCCTTTACCAAGAAGGGTTTCATATTTGTCACATCCATTACGGAAGCATTCGCACCGAGGGCGATTGTTTGTTTTGCTTGTCGTTTTTGAACAAAAACTAAAGGCAGCGCCACCCTTTCCGTTTCGGAAAGGTTATTTTTTTCAATGGAGGATCGTGCGTCATGGTGGAATTGTACGAGGATGAACGGCTCGATTATTTGTTTAACGAAGAGCTCCGCATCATTCAAAGTCCATCTGTATTTTCGTTTTCCCTTGATGCCGTGCTCCTTGCTCATTTTGCCTATATGCCGATTCAAAAGGGGCAGATTGTTGATTTGTGCACGGGCAACGGGGTGATTCCCCTCTTGTTGAGCCGGCGAACAAAAGGGACGATCATCGGCATCGAAATTCAAGAACGGCTTTGCGACATGGCGAGGCGAAGCGTGCAATACAACGGGCTTGAAGGACAAATCGAGATCATACACGGCGACATTAAAGAAGCGCCGCAACGGATCGGTTACAGCCGGTACGATGTCGTCACGTGCAACCCCCCGTATTTTCCGGCAGTCGGCAAAGACGAACTGAGCAAAAATGAACATATCGCCATCGCCCGCCATGAAATTTATTGCACCCTAGAGGATGTGATTCGAGTCAGCAGCCAGCTGTTGAAGCAAGGAGGGAAGGCGGCGTTCGTCCACCGGCCCGGGCGGCTGCTTGATCTTGTGACGCTCATGCGCCAATACCGTCTTGAGCCGAAACGGCTCCGCTTTGTGTACCCGAAAGAGGGCAAAGAGGCGAACATGATTTTAATTGAAGGGACAAAAGACGCAAGCCCGGACTTAAAAGTGTTGCCTCCGCTTGTCGTGTATAATGAGAATAACGAATATACTGAGGAGACGAAGCGGATCTTATATGGCATTATTTCATCTTAAAGGGGCGGAACAAGGATGCTTTGGCAGCAAAAAAGTTTTACCGAACAAACGGAGCAAGGGACACTGTACATCGTGCCGACGCCGATCGGCAATTTGGAGGATATGACGTTTCGTGCGGTTAGGACGCTTCAGGAAGCTGACGTCATCGCCGCCGAGGACACAAGGCAGACGAAAAAGCTGCTCGCCCATTTCGGCATTCATACGCCGCTCGTCAGCTACCATGAGCATAATAAATACGCGAGCGGCCGGCAGCTTGTCGAATGGCTGAAGGAAGGAAAAACGGTGGCATTGGTGAGCGACGCCGGGATGCCCGGCATTTCCGATCCGGGTTATGAGCTTATTGTTGCGGCGCTTGCCGAGCGCTGCCGCGTCGTCCCTCTTCCTGGAGCGAACGCGGCATTGACAGCGCTTGTCGCCTCCGGGCTGCCCACGGACCGCTTTTTGTTTGTCGGCTTTTTGGAACGGGCGAAAAAAGAGAAAAAAGAGCAGCTGCTGTCATTAAAAACAGCGGCGGAGACGTTAATTTTTTATGAGGCGCCCCACCGCTTGAAAGAAACGCTCGCTCTTATGTATGATATATTCGGCAATCGGCGCATCGCTCTTGGCCGCGAGTTGACGAAACGGTTTGAGGAGTTCATCCGCGGCGATTTAAGCGATGCGGTCGCCTGGGCGGAAGAACATGACACCCGCGGTGAATTTTGCCTCATTGTCGAAGGGGCGCGAGACGGGAATAAACAAGAGCAAGAGGGAGAGGAATGGTGGCAGCCGCTTTCGCTTGTCGAACATGTCGATTATTATATTCGCGAGCACAGCCTTTCCGTCAAGGAGGCGGTGAAACAGGCGGCCAGTGATCGAAATATGTCGAAACGCGACGTTTATCGGCAGTATCATCAACAGCAAGAAGAAGAAAAAAAAGAGTTTCTCTGAAGCCAGAGAAACTTTTTTATTCTTTTTCTTTGTCTGTTGCTGCTTCTAGATGCTGTTGGATCTCCTGCAGCAAAATTTCTGCGCCTTCGCGGCTTAAAATGATTTTGCCGCCGGCCAGTTTGAAGTTGTCGTCCGACACTTCGCCGGTGACGACACACGTCATGTTCGGCTTATACTTTTTCAAAATGATGCGGTCATCGTCAACATAAATTTCCAACGCATCTTTTTCGTTAATATCCAACGTACGTCGCAGCTCAATTGGAATGACGACGCGGCCTAACTCATCGACTTTACGCACGATCCCTGTCGATTTCATCGTCGATTCTCCTCTCCGCAAAAAAGTTTTTTGTCGTTTATTCGTCAATATTCGACAAATTTCCTACAACCTAATCATATCAGTGTTTCCATTAAGCGTCAATCCTTTAATATGTAAAATTTAAAAAAAATGTATATTGTTATTTCAAAAAAAGTTTGTTTAGAAAGAAAGGAGAAAACGAATGAATTTGCCCATCTAAACTCTATCCTTGTATAACAAATTCGCAGCGATGGCTGAAAACGCGGCCGTATTTTTGCCGGTTTGGGTATATTTTTTCAGCCCACGAGAAATAGATGTTTTTGTAGAATGAAAAAATTATGTAAAATAGAAGTAACGCCGCTCTCGTCGCCGGACGGGGGCTTTTGTGCTCAACAGTACGAGGGAGGGCCTAACCGATGGAGAAAAAAACGTTTTATTTGACGACGCCGATTTATTACCCGAGCGACCGCCTGCATATCGGTCATGCTTACACAACGGTGGCGGGGGACGCCATGGCTCGCTATAAACGGATGCGCGGCTACGATGTTATGTATTTGACCGGCACCGATGAGCATGGGCAAAAAATTCAGCGCAAGGCGGAAGAAAAAGGAGTAACGCCGCAGCAATACGTCGATGAGATCGTCGCTGGCATTCAGGAGCTATGGAAGAAGCTCGACATTTCCTACGACGATTTTATTCGCACAACGCAGGAGCGGCATAAAAAAGTCGTCGAACAAATTTTTACCCGTCTTGTCGAACAAGGCGATATTTATTTGGGCGAATATGAAGGCTGGTATTGTACGCCGTGCGAATCGTTTTACACTGAGCGGCAGCTTGTGGACGGCAACTGTCCGGACTGCGGCCGGCCTGTTGAGAAAGTGAAAGAAGAGTCCTATTTCTTCCGGATGAGCAAATATGTCGACCGCTTGTTGCAATATTACGAAGAAAATCCCGATTTTATCCAACCGGAATCGCGGAAAAATGAGATGATCAACAACTTCATTAAGCCGGGGCTTGAGGATTTGGCTGTGTCCCGGACGACGTTCGATTGGGGCATTAAAGTGCCAGGCAATCCGAAGCATGTCATCTATGTCTGGATCGACGCGCTTGCCAACTATATCACAGCGCTCGGCTACGGCACGGACAACGATGAAAAGTTCCGCAAATATTGGCCGGCGGACGTCCATTTGGTCGGCAAAGAAATCGTCCGTTTCCATACGATTTATTGGCCGATTATGTTGATGGCGCTCGGCTTGCCGTTGCCGAAAAAAGTATTCGGCCATGGCTGGTTGCTGATGAAGGATGGAAAAATGTCCAAATCGAAAGGAAATGTCGTCGACCCGGTGACGCTCATCGACCGGTATGGGCTTGATGCGCTCCGCTATTATTTGCTGCGGGAAGTGCCGTTCGGCGCTGATGGCGTGTTTACGCCGGAAGGATTTATTGAGCGCATCAACTATGACTTGGCCAACGACTTAGGCAACTTGTTGCACCGTACTGTGGCGATGATCGAGAAATATTTCGACGGCGTTATTCCGCCATACCGCGGGCCGAAAACACCGTTTGACCAAGAGTTGGCGCAAACGGCGCGCGAAGTGGTGCGTCAATATGAAGAAGCGATGGAGGGAATGGAGTTTTCCGTCGCGCTCGCCGCTGTTTGGCAGTTGATTAGCCGGACGAACAAATACATCGATGAAACGCAGCCATGGGTATTGGCGAAAGACGAACAGAAACGGGATGAGCTTGCCGCCGTCATGACCCACTTGGCTGAATCGCTTCGCCATACGGCGGTGCTGCTCCAGCCGTTTTTGACGCGCACGCCGGAGCGCATGTTCGCTCAGCTCGGCATCACTGATCATTCATTAAAAGAATGGGACAGCTTGTACGATTTCGGCCTCATTCCGGAAGGGACAAAAGTGCAAAAGGGAGAACCGCTCTTCCCGCGCCTCGACATCGAAGCGGAAGTGGAGTACATTAAGGCGCATATGCAAGGGGGCAAACCGGCCGCCGAACCGGTAAAAGAGGAAAAAAAAGCAGCGGAGGCGGCGGAAATTTCGATTGACGAGTTCGCCAAAATCGATTTGCGCGTCGCTGAAGTCATCCATGCCGAACGGATAAAAAACGCCGATAAGCTGTTGAAGCTTCAGCTTGACCTTGGCGGCGAGAAGCGGCAAGTGATCTCCGGCATTGCTGAGTTTTACAAACCAGAAGAACTAGTCGGCAAAAAAGTCATTTGCGTCGCCAATTTAAAACCAGCCAAGCTTCGCGGCGAATGGTCGGAAGGCATGATTCTAGCCGGAGGCAGCGGCGGGGAATTTTCGCTGGCGACGGTTGATCAACACGTGCCGAATGGAACGAAAATCAAATAACGGTTTGCTTGGCAGGGGGGTGTTGCGCTTGACACCTCCTTGTCGCTATTTTGTAATGGAAATGTTAACGAAATGTGACGTATGTAACCAATTTCTATGCTACACTTAACATCAAGGTGGAAAAGAGGGCATTAGTATGCTGTTTGATACGCACGCACATTTGAATGCAGTCCAATACGAAGAAGATTTGGAACAAGTCATTGAACGCGCCCGCGATGAAGGGGTTTCACACATTGTCGTCGTCGGGTTTGACCGTCCGACGATCGATCGGGCGATCGAGCTGGCCGAGCGGTATCCGTTTATTTATGCGGCGGTTGGCTGGCATCCGGTTGATGCGATCGAGATGACGGACGATGATTTGCAGATGATTGAACAGCTCGCCGCTCACCCGAAAGTCGTGGCGCTCGGCGAGATGGGGCTTGACTACCATTGGGATAAATCGCCGAAAGACGTGCAACAAGAGGTGTTCCGGCAGCAAATCCGGCTGGCTAAAAAGGTGAAGTTGCCGATCATTATTCATAACCGTGAGGCGACGGCAGATATTTTAAAAATTTTGCAAGAGGAAAACGCCGCCGAAGTCGGCGGGATTATGCATTGTTTCAGCGGCAGCGTCGAGGTGGCCAAACAGTGCATGGACATGAATTTTCTCATTTCCCTTGGCGGACCGGTCACGTTTAAAAATGCGAAAAAACCGAAGGAAGTGGCGAAGGAGATTCCACTGAGCCATTTATTGATCGAAACCGATTGTCCATATTTAACGCCTCACCCTTTCCGCGGCAAACGAAACGAGCCGAGCTATGTCAAATACGTTGCCGAAGCGATCGCACAGATCAAAAACATTTCTTTTGCCGAAGTAGCGGAAACAACGGCGGAAAATGCCAAAAAATTGTTCGCCATCGACCGCTAAAATTAGGCGTCGAACAGCGGGGAAGCTTGTCGAAGGTGCGGCGAAGACGATAAAATTCTACAAATTCAGCCGATATGAGCCAACCGCGTGTCGACAAGTCTTCCTTCCTTTTTCACTGAATTTTCTGCATAATAGAGTATGCTCGTGCGTACATGTTAAAGGGAGAGGGGAATTCCGTAGAAAAAGGAGGCGTTCATCTGATGTTGCCGAATGGGAGGAAATGGCTGGACTTATGGAGGAAAAACGTGACCGTCACAGCGGGCGGGTTTCTCGCCATCTCCGCGACGACAGGGGTTGCTGGATATGAGATGGCCAAAGACGATGTGACGCTGATCAAAAACGGAAACAAACAAGAAATTCGCACTCATGCGAAAACGGTGAAAGAGCTGCTTGCGGAGCAAAACATTCAACCGCGCAAAGAAGATTATGTTTATCCGTCTCTCCACTCACCGATCACCGACGATCTCCATATCGTTTGGGAAGCGAGCAAAGAAGTGACGCTGACGGTCAATGGAAAAAAGAAAAAGATATGGACGACAGCCGATACAGTCGCGGAGCTGCTCCGTTCGCAGCACGTGGCAGTCGGGCCGTATGACAAAGTGGCGCCGGCGCTTTCGGCGAAAATTCAAAAAGGCATGGACATCGGCGTTGAAAAGGCGTTTCCAGTCCACGTCAATGTCGGCGGTAAACAACAGCAGGTATGGACAACTTCGACTACGGTCGCTGACTTTTTGAAGCAGCAAGGGATTCAGCTAGGTCAACTCGATCGGATAGAGCCCTCCTTGCACGAAATGGTCAAAGAACAGATGACCATTTGTGTGGTCCGAGTAAAAAAAGTCACCGATGTAGTGGAAGAACCCGTCGACTTTGCCGTGGTGACAAAACGGGACGACTCATTGCCGAAAGGAGAGCGGCGCGTCATTCAGCCTGGAGAAAAAGGGATGGTTCAAAAAACGTATGAGGTGACATTGGAAAACGGCAAAGAAACGGCGCGCAAACTAATCGCTGCGAAAACGCTAAAAGAAAGCAAGGCGCGCATTGTCGCCATCGGCACGAAAACTGTGCGCTCAGCTGCCGCGCCCGACCGCCCGTCCTCGCGCGGCTCGGACCATGCCGCGAAGGAATTTTACGTCACCGCCACCGCCTACACTGCCTATTGTGCAGGCTGTTCAGGCATAACAAGCACGGGCATCAACTTGCGCAAAAATCCTTCCGCTAAAGTGATTGCGGTCGACCCGTCCATCATCCCCCTTGGGTCGAAAGTGTATGTGGAAGGATACGGATATGCCATTGCCGCTGACACCGGCTCAGGCATCCGCGGATATAAAATTGATGTGTTTTTCCCGGAACGATCGGATGCGTTTCGTTGGGGCAGAAAGCGCGTGAAAATACGGGTATTGCCATAGAGATGCGATGGGAGAACGAAGCGGAGGGTTTTTTCCCTCTGCTTTTTTTCGCTATAATGGCATTGTGCCGCGACAATGCGCGCCGTTTCTACTAAATTAGACGATGCAAACGGAAAAAAAGTTTCAGCGAAATTCAAAAAATAATAAGGGAATGAAGCGGCTTTCGGCGATGATTCGCCTTACTTTTGATTTTACCGGAAAGGAGGCATTGCAGAAATAGGAAAAAGAGACGATTCCGTTGTTTCTGCAATGGGAGGATGAAGATCAAAGAAGTGATCGTTGTGGAAGGAAAAGATGATACGGCGGCGATCCGGCGCGCCGTCGATGCCGATACAATCGAGACAAACGGAGCAGCAGTGGGCGCGGATGTCATTGAGCGGATCAAGCTGGCGAAAGAGCGCCGCGGCGTGATCATTTTTACCGATCCCGATTTTCCCGGCGAAAAAATTCGCCGCACGATTGCCGAACAGGTGCCGGGGTGCAAGCATGCCTTTTTGCCGCGCGAGGCAGCCAAAGCGAAAAACGGCAAGGGCATCGGGGTTGAGCACGCGTCCCCTGACGAAATCCGTCGGGCGCTCGCCAACGTGTATGAAGAGGCGTCGGATTGGAAGGAAGAAATTACGTTTGCTGAACTGATCGAGGCTGGGTTGATCGGCGGTGCGATGGCGCGCCGGCGGCGGCAGCGTCTCGGCGAGGAGCTGAAAATCGGCTATGCGAACGGTCGGCAGTTTCATAAGCGGCTGCAAGTGTTCCGCATTTCCCGTGATGCTTTTTATGCCGCGTTAGCGCACGTGATGCAGGAGGAGGCAGACGATGTATAAAGATATTGCAACACCGCGGCGGACGAAAGAAATTTTGGAGCGATATGGCTTTTCGTTTAAAAAGAGCCTTGGGCAAAACTTTTTGATCGATGCGAACATTTTGCGGAAAATCGTGGATGTTGCCGACATCTCCCCTGATACAGGAGCGATTGAAATCGGACCGGGCATCGGAGCGTTGACGGAACAATTGGCGCGACGGGCGAAAAAAGTCGTCGCTTTCGAAATCGACGGCCGACTGTTGCCCATTTTGGCCGACACGCTGTCTGCTTATGACAATGTGCGCATCTTTCACCAAGATGTATTAAAGGTCGACTTGCATGCCGTCATCGCCGAGGAACTGGCTGATGTAAGCGACCGGATGGTCGTCGCCAACTTACCTTATTATGTGACGACACCGATCATTATGAAGCTGCTTACCGAGCGGTTGCCGATCCGAGGCATGGTCGTCATGCTGCAAAAAGAAGTCGCCGACCGTCTTGCCGCTAAGCCAGGGACAAAAGATTACGGCTCGCTGACGATCGCTGTGCAGTATTATACCGAAGCGGAAGTCGTCATGACGGTGCCGCGCACCGTCTTTATGCCGCAGCCGAACGTTGATTCTGCTGTCATCCGGCTCGTAAAGCGGCAGCATCCGCCTGTTGTTGTCGACGATGAGGGCGTGTTTTTCCAAGTGGTGCGGGCAAGCTTCGCCCAGCGCCGCAAAACGCTGTTCAACAACTTAACAAACAATTTGCCGGGAGGAAAAGAGAACAAAGAGCAAATTGAACGAGTGCTCGTTGCTTTGGGCATTGACCCGCGCCGCCGCGGAGAGACGCTTGACATCGCTGAGTTTGCTTCATTAAGCAACGCGTTGGCACCGCTTTTCGGCAAATGAAGGAGTCGTAAAGAAAGCGCTCCTCTAGGGGGCAGCGGTCTTTTCGTCAACCAAAGCCGTCCAAACAGGCGTCTATCACCTATTGTCCGCACGTGCATATCGTATGGATGACAACGATTATGCAATGGAGTGAGCGGTGATGGACGTCATTAAAATCGGCGATATTGTCGCCCGCAAGTCTTACCAATGTGATTTATTGTTCCGAGTGATTGATATTAAAGAAAAAAACGGCGAGTGGGAAGCGATTTTGTATGGTGAAGACGTGCGCCTCGTCGCGGACGCTCCGTGCAGCGATTTAGTCGTCATCGATGAGCAGGAGCAACAGGAACGGAAAAAGCGGGAAATCGAGCTGATCGAACAATCGTATCGGCTTTTTCGCCAAGATTATCAGGCGATCAAGCAAAAAGTCGAATATCGGGCGACCGGCGGATACCGGGTGGAGAAAGATTTTTTTCAAATTCCGGGGCGCGTTCTTCATTTGGATGGCGACCCGTTATATTTGCGCAAATGTATGGATTTGTATGAGCGGATCGGCGTGCCGGTGCACGGCATTTACTGCGAGGAAAGCGAAATGCCGGAAAAAGTTGGCTACTGGATCGAGCAGTTTCGCCCTGATATTTTAGTCATCACCGGGCATGATTCGTATTCGAAGTCAAAAGGAAAGGTGCATGAGTTAAAAGCGTACCGCCATTCGCGCCATTTTGTGCAAACGGTGAAAGAGGCGCGCAAAAAAGTGCCCCATTTGGACCAACTGATCATTTTCGCCGGCGCCTGCCAGTCGCACTTTGAGTCGCTCATCCGCGCTGGGGCGAATTTTGCTAGTTCACCAGCGCGGGTGAACATTCATGCTCTGGACCCCGTCTATATCGTTTCGCGCCTCAGCTTCACCCCGTTCACCGAAACGGTCGACGTATGGGATGTGTTGCGCAACACGTTAACTGGGGAAAAGGGGCTTGGTGGGGTGGAAACGAAAGGCGTGCTCCGCACCGGGATGCCGTTTCGCCTCATTGAGAATCGAGAGGAAAACCGCCGCAGTTGATGGGCGGTTTTTTCTATACGTCCGTCACATTTTTTTTACAAAAAAGTTCCACATCACACATAAAAAGAAGGATATTGTAGAAAAATATACATTGACAGAAATAAAAATGCCCTGATATAATTTTTATTTTTTGACTTTAGACATCATCTTTGTTATAATTACAAATAGTGAGGTGGATGATGAATGCCAAAGACTTTATCCGATATTAAAAAAACGCTGGATTCCAATATCGGGAAACGGTTGACGCTGCGGGCCAACGGCGGACGCAGAAAAATGATTGAGCGTTGTGGTATTTTGGCGGAAACATATCCATCCGTATTTGTCATTGAGCTGGATCAAAAAGAGAATTCGTTTGAACGCGTATCGTTCAGCTACGCCGACGTATTGACAGAGACGGTAAAGTTGACGTTTTGGGATGATGAGCAAGCAGGGGGGCAGTAGACAGATTTGTTTGCTGCTTTTTGTTTTTTGTTTTGTCATAAATAGGTGACGTGAACTACTCCCACTTCGTTTTGTTTGAAGCGGGAGTTTTCTTTCGGAACTATGATAAAACCGCCCTCTTTATTTCATACTAAAACTGCCGCAGCCGCCTTTTGCCCGGCCAAATGCAAAGCCGGCTTGTTGATGCGCCGGCGGGTTGCCAAACGTTTCATGCCATAGCGCCAATGAACATGGAAAGGGGTTGCTGACATTGGGTCGACGCCGCGGGATTATGTCGCAACGCTTGAAAGAAGAGCTGGCGAAAGAGTTGGGCTTTTACGATGTCGTGCAACGTGAGGGGTGGGGCGCCATCCGCGCGAAAGACGCAGGAAACATGGTCAGATTGGCGATTGAACGGGCGGAGCGGCAGCTGGCCGGAACAACGGAATAGCGCCGGCAGCGGGGCGTGTTGCGGCGAGGGTGTCCCGAACGGGGCGCCCTTTTTTGCATACATATATTGTTTGGCGTCGTCGCCAGAACATGGTAATATGATAAAATGGGTTGACGAAAGAAAGGCGGATGAGACGGGGCAAAGACGGCGGAGACGGAAAGCAGCCGATGGATGCCGATCCGCTTATTCATGATTGCGCGTGGAAGCAGGTGAGGATGAGTGAGGTTGTCGATAAAAGCGCCGGCGAAAATCAATTTGTCACTCGACGTTCTTTATAAGCGCCCGGATGGTTACCATGAAGTGAAAATGGTGATGACGACGATCGATTTGGCCGATCGCATTGAGCTTGTCGCGTTGCCGGAGGAAGATGCGATCCGCATCGTTTCGCAAAACCGCTTTGTGCCGGATGATTGCCGCAACTTGGCGTATCAGGCGGCTAAGCTTCTTAAAGAGACGTTTTCGATCCGCCAAGGGGTGGCCATTTCGATTACGAAGCATATTCCGGTGGCCGCCGGATTGGCGGGAGGAAGCAGCGATGCGGCGGCGACGCTGCGTGGGTTGAACAAGCTTTGGCAACTTGGATTAACGATGGATGAACTGGCAGAGCTCGGGGCGAAAATCGGATCAGATGTCGCTTTTTGCGTCTACGGCGGAACCGCCTTGGCGACGGGGCGCGGGGAAATCATCACTCCGATCCCTTCACCGCCGCCGTGCTGGGTTGTGCTGGCCAAGCCCCCGATCGGTGTATCGACGGCGGAAGTGTACCGAAACTTGGAACTTGAGCGTGTCAGCCATCCAGACGTCGATGCGATGGTGAGAGCGATCGAGCGGCAAGATTATGCGGCGATCTGCCGGTTGGTCGGCAATGTTCTTGAGGAAGTGACGTTGAAAAAATATCCGGAAGTCGCGCATATTAAAGAACAAATGAAGCGGTTTGGCGCTGATGCGGTGCTGATGAGCGGCAGCGGGCCGACCGTGTTTGGACTGATCGAGCACGATTCGAGAATGCAGCGGGTATACAATGGGTTGCGCGGCTTTTGTGACCAAGTGTTTGCGGTGAGAATGTTAGGAGAACGACATTCTCTTGATTAAACACGTACATTTTTGTTAAAATATATTTATAATATTCGGTTTCAGGAGGTCGGCTATGAAGCTAAGGCGAAGCGGCCGTTTAGTTGATATGACGCATTATCTTCTTGAACGGCCACATCAGCTCATTCCGCTTACATTTTTTGCCGAGCGGTACGAATCGGCCAAATCGTCGATCAGCGAAGATTTGGCCATCATTAAGCAGACGTTCGAGCAGCAAGGAATCGGAACCGTTCGGACGCTGCCCGGCGCTGCCGGTGGCGTGCAATACATTCCAAAAATGGCTGCTGAGGAAGCGGAAGAAGTGGTTGCGTATTTGTGTGAACAACTGTCGCGTCCGGATCGGCTTCTTCCCGGCGGATATTTGTATATGACCGACATTCTTGGCGATCCCCGTATTATGAACAAAATCGGCCGCCTTTATGCGTCGATGTTTGCCGACCGTCCGGTGGATGTCGTCATGACGATCGCCACCAATGGGATTCCGTTCGCGTATGCCATCGCCAACTTTTTGTATGTGCCCGTTGTCATCGTCCGCCATGACAATAAAGTGACAGAAGGACCGATGGTGAGCATCAATTACGTATCCGGCTCGTCCAAACGCATCCAAACGATGGTCCTATCGAAGCGCAG
This sequence comes from Geobacillus sp. G4, assembly GCF_040327975.1. Classification (NCBI taxonomy): domain Bacteria; kingdom Bacillati; phylum Bacillota; class Bacilli; order Caryophanales; family Anoxybacillaceae; genus Geobacillus; species Geobacillus sp. G4. The sequence continues at coordinate 34,525 of NZ_JBEPJY010000015.1, read as the reverse complement.
CTTAGCGGAAGGAGCCAATGTGCTCATCGTCGACGATTTTATGAAGGCGGGGGGTACAATCAACGGCATGATCAGTTTGCTGCAGGAGTTTAACGGCAATGTCTCCGGCATTGGCGTGCTCGTCGAGTCGGAGGAGGCGAAAGAACGGTTGGTCGACGAATACATTTCACTCGTCAAACTGTCCGAGGTCGACGTAAAAGAAAAGCGGATCGCTGTCAAAGAAGGCAATTACAAAGCGTTTTTATAGCACTCGCTGCTTGACATAAAAATCAAGAAAGGAGACTGGCTCATGAGAAAGGTAGAGACAACGAAGGCGCCGCAAGCGATCGGCCCATATTCGCAAGGGATCATCGTCAACAACATGTTTTACAGCTCGGGGCAAATCCCGCTCACTCCAGAAGGGGAATTGGTGAAAGGCGACATTCAAGCGCAGACGCATCAAGTGTTCCAAAACTTGAAGGCCGTATTGGAAGCGGCCGGCGCTTCGCTCGATACGGTGGTGAAAACGACCGTATTTCTGAAAAATATGGATGATTTCGCGGCCATGAATGAAGTGTACAGCCAATACTTCCCGAACCATAAGCCGGCGCGCTCGTGCGTGGAAGTAGCCCGGCTGCCGAAAGATGTCCTTGTCGAAATTGAAGTCGTTGCCCTCGTTCCGTAATGATTAGCCCCACTTTTTCCCTACATAAAAATTTATAAAAAATTTTTCGAAAAAAGAAGGAAATGACTCGAGCACGTGGAATTAATTACATCGAGTCTCATATAGGGGAAAAGGTGGTGAGCAAAATGGAAGTGACAGACGTAAGATTACGCCGCGTCAATACCGAAGGACGGATGAAAGCGATCGCCTCCATTACGTTGGACAACGAGTTCGTCGTCCATGACATCCGCGTCATCGACGGAAACAATGGGCTGTTCGTCGCGATGCCGAGCAAGCGCACACCAGATGGGGAGTTCCGTGATATCGCTCATCCGATCAATTCCGCCACGCGCGGGAAAATCCAGGAGGCGATCCTCGCTGAATATCACCGCCTCGGGAAGTTGGAAGAAGAACTTGAAGAAGCTGGCGCTTCGTAAACATATGAAAGGGAGCTTAGGTGAAATTCACCAAGCTCTCTATTTTTTTGGCAACCGCATTGTTTCCTTGAAAAGTGCCACTGATTCATATATATTCAATTATGGATAAAAGGGTAATTGGAGGCCTTTCACATGAAGCGATATGCGGTCATTTTGGCGGCCGGACAAGGGACGAGGATGAAATCAAAGTGGTATAAAGTGCTTCATCCCGTTTGCGGCAAGCCAATGGTTCAGCACGTCATCGACCAAGTGTCGAAGCTTGGGGTGGAAAAAACGATTGCGGTAGTGGGATTTGGGGCGGAACAAGTGAAAGAACAGCTCGGCTCTCAGTGTGAATATGCCCTGCAGGAGGAGCAACTCGGGACGGCGCATGCAGTAATGCAGGCGGCTCCGCATTTGCGCGGCCTTGAAGGAGTGACGATTGTCGTCTGTGGGGATACGCCGCTCATCACCGCTGAGACGATGGAGACGCTCGTCGAGCATCATATGGCCGCCAAGGCGAAGGCGACCGTATTGACGGCCATCGCTGATGATCCGTCCGGATATGGCCGCATTGTCCGCAACCAGGCTGGCCATGTCGAGAAAATTGTCGAACATAAGGATGCGAGCGAGCAAGAGCGGAACATTCGCGAGATTAACACGGGAATCTATTGCTTTGACAACCAGACATTGTTTCAAGCGCTTACAAAAGTGACCAACCACAACGCTCAAGGTGAATATTATTTAACGGATGTGATTGAAATTATCAAAGCCGACGGCGGCGTTGTATCCGCCTATCAGGCGCCGTCGTTTGAGGAAACGATCGGCGTAAACGACCGCATCGCCCTCGCCGAAGCGGAGCGGATCATGCGTGCTCGAATTTGCCGTCAGCATATGAAAAACGGGGTCACGATCATCGATCCGGCTTCCACTTATATTTCCGCCGAGGCGATGATCGGACGCGACACGGTCATTTACCCCGGCACGGTGATTGAAGGCGAGACGGTGATCGGTGAAGACTGCGTCATTGGACCAAATTCGGAAATTAAAAATTGCTATATCGGCCATCGCACATCGATTCGCCATTCGGTCGCCCATGACAGCGAGATTGGTTCGGATGTGACGATCGGCCCGTTCGCCCATATTCGACCGCTGTCAAAAATCGACGATGAGGTGCGGATCGGCAATTTCGTCGAGGTGAAAAAATCGACGTTCGGCAAAGGAAGCAAGGCGCCGCATTTGAGTTATATCGGCGATGCTGAAGTCGGCGCCGATGTCAATCTTGGCTGCGGGTCGATTACGGTCAACTACGACGGCGTGAATAAGCATATGACCAAAATCGAAAATGGGGCGTTTATCGGTTGCAATGTCAATTTGATTGCACCGGTTACGGTAGGACAAGGCGCTTACGTCGCCGCCGGATCGACGATCACGAATGACGTCCCCGGTCGCGCGCTCGCCATTGCCCGCGCCCGGCAAGTCAATAAAGAAAATTATGTCGATCGCCTGCCAGGCAAGAAAAAATCTTAGCGGAGGTCTATCATGTCTGACTGTCAGCATCAATTAAAATTGTTCGCTCTGAACTCGAACATGAAGTTGGCGAAGGAAATTGCAGAAGTCATGGGAATCGAGCTCGGCAAATGTTCCGTTTCCCGTTTCAGCGACGGGGAAATTCAAATCAACATTGAAGAAAGCATCCGCGGCGACGATGTGTTCGTCATTCAATCGACGAGCGTGCCGGTCAATGAGCATTTGATGGAGTTGCTTATCATGATCGACGCGTTAAAGCGCGCCTCGGCCCGCACGATCAATATCGTGATGCCGTATTACGGCTATGCCCGTCAAGACCGGAAAGCGCGTTCGCGCGAACCGATTACAGCGAAGCTGGTCGCCAACTTGCTCGAGACGGCCGGAGCGTCGCGCGTCATCACGCTTGATTTGCATGCCCCCCAAATTCAAGGATTTTTCGATATTCCAATCGATCATTTGATGGGTGTGCCCATTTTGGCGGATTATTTCAAAAGCAAACAATTGGAAGATATTGTCGTCGTCTCTCCGGACCATGGGGGTGTCACAAGGGCGCGCAAGCTCGCCGACCGCTTGAAAGCGCCGATTGCCATTATCGATAAGCGCCGGCCGAAGCCGAACGTGGCGGAAGTGATGAACATTGTCGGGCAAGTGGCGGGGAAAACGGCCATTTTGATTGATGACATTATCGATACGGCCGGCACGATTACACTCGCGGCCAACGCTCTAGCGGAAAGCGGAGCGAAGGAAGTGTACGCGTGCTGCACCCATCCGGTGCTGTCTGGTCCAGCGATCGAGCGCATTCAAAGTTCCAAAATTAAGGAACTGGTCGTCACCAATTCAATTGCCTTGCCAGAAGAGAAAAAAATTGATAAAATTGTAGAGCTGTCGGTGGCTCCGCTTATTGCTGAAGCGATTACGCGCGTGTATGAAATGAAGTCTGTCAGCGTCCTGTTCGACTAACGCAAGAAAACATGTTTAGCCCTTCTTGTTTTAGGATAAAGTAGTCAATAGATTCTAATTCAGGAAGGTGAAGAAACATGGCGATTGTGTTGGAAGCGAAAGAACGCACAGACAAAAAACGTTCGACATTGCGGCGTATTCGTTCGCAAGGCGGCATTCCAGCGATTTTGTACGGCAAAAAAGTCGAAAACAAAATGATTTTCGTCAGCGCCGCTGAACTGGAAAAAGTGCTTCGTGAAGGCGGACGCACAAGCTTGCTGACGCTGAAAGTCGGCGGCGAGGACTACTCGGTGTTGCTGCGCGAGATGCAGCGCGATCCGTTGCGTGGCGAGTTGCTTCACGCCGATTTTCAAGCGGTTGATCTATCGACAGAAGTTGATATTGACGTTGAAGTTCGCTTAGTAGGCGAGGCGCCTGGCGTGAAGGATGGCGGCGTGTTGCAGCAAAACTTGCATGAGCTGTCCATCCGCGTCCTGCCGGCGAACATTCCTCCAGTGATCGAAGTGGACATTTCCGGACTGCAAGTCGGTGATACCGTCACCGTTGGCGACGTGCAAACGGACGGCAAATTTGAAATCAATCATGAACCTTCCGAAGTGATCGCCACGATCTTGCCGCCGCAACAAGAGGAAGAAATCGATAGCGGCGAACAGCAAGAGGCAGGGCAGCCTGACGCTGCGGAAGGAAGAGAAACGACGCCAGAAGAGTGACAGACGTAACCGTTTCGGTTACGTCTTTTGTAGTATCATGCAAAGAGAGGAGCGCGAGGATTGAAGCTGTTTGTCGGGCTCGGCAATCCGGGCAAGGAGTATGAGCAAACAAGGCACAATGTCGGCTTTTTCGTCATCGACGAACTGGCGAAGCGCTGGAATGTATCGTTAAAAACCGCTAAATTTCGCGGCTTGTTCGGAACGGCGTCCGTTTCTGGCGAAAAAGTGGCATTATGCAAACCGTTGACATATATGAATTTATCAGGGGAATGTGTTCGCCCACTTATGGATTACTACGACATTGCCATCGATGATGTCATCGTCATTTACGATGACCTCGATCTCCCGCCGGGAAAAATCCGCCTTCGTCTGAAAGGAAGCTCCGGCGGCCATAATGGCGTCAAATCGCTCATTCACCACCTTGGCACCGAGCAGTTTAAGCGCATTCGCATTGGCATCGGTCGGCCAACGAACGGGCAACCGGTTGCGGATTACGTGCTCAGCCGCTTTACGGAAGAGGAGAAACCGGCGGTGGACAAAGCGGTGCTGCGGGCTGCCGATGCGTGTGAACAGGCGGTGAAGGCGCCATTTATTCAAGTGATGAATGATTTTAACGAGTGAATATTTTCCTCTGAACTGGTGCACAATGTGAGTACGGGAGGCGGCCGAAGCGTCGGCTTCGCCTGCCTTGTGGGCGGAACAGCCCGGTGCCCAGTGAGGAGGTTGGCTTGAATGGCGCTACATTACTATTGCCGCCATTGCGGTGCAAAAGTCGGAACGATTGAGCAAATGCCGATATACAGCGAGAAACTGGGATTCCACCACTTAACGGAAGAGGAACGGCTCGAGATGATTTCGTATGAACCGAACGGTGACATTCATGTGAAAACGATTTGCGAAGACTGTCAAGAGGCGCTGGCGCGAAACCCAGAATGGCATCAATACGAAAAATTCATCCATTAAGGGCGGCTTTGGGCGACCAAAGCGTTTTTGTGTTTGCGCCAGGCCAATGAAACGGAAAGAAACTGGCGTTGAGAGGAGGGAGAATAGGGGTGCTTTCGTTGCATCGCTATTTAGCTGAAAACCAAGATGTCCGTACGATCATCGAGGGGCTCCATGTCCGTTTGAAGGAACAGCTTGTCGCCGGGCTGTCCGGATCGGCCCGGTCTGTTTTTATTTCCACGCTTTACAAGGAGACAGGCCGGCCGCTGTTAGTCGTCTCTCACAATTTGTTTCAGGCGCAAAAAATGTATGACGATCTCGTTTCGTTGCTCGGGCCGGAAGACGTGTTCCTTTATTCAGTAAACGAAGTGATCGCCGCTGAGATGGCGGTCGCCAGCCCGGAGCTGAAGGCACAGCGCCTAGAGATTATGAACCATTGGGCGCAAGGCGGAAAAGGAGTCGTCGTCTGCCCGGTCGCCGGCTTGCGGCGTTTGTTGCCGCCGCCGTCGCTTTGGAAGCAGTATTTGTTCACCTTCTCCGTTGGACAAGAGTTCGATGTAGAACGTTGTAAACAGAAGTTTGTGCAAATGGGGTACAAACGGGTCGGCACCGTTTCCGCCCCCGGAGAGTTCAGCGTCCGCGGCGGCATCATCGACATTTATCCATTGACCGCTGAGCTTCCGTACCGCATCGAGCTGTTTGATACGGAAATCGAATCGATTCGGACGTTCACCCCTGACGACCAACGTTCGCAAGGGCAAATCGAGCGCATCATGATCGGGCCGGCCGATGAAATCATTCTCGATGGTGAGACGCGGCGCCGAGGAATCGAGCGGATTGAAGCGGGGCTTGCGTCGAGTTTGGAGACGATGAAAGATGAGGCCGCCAAACAGCGGATGTATGAACATATTCACGCTGAGCTTGAGCAATTGCGCGAGGGGCAGGAAATCGAGCAACAATATAAATATATGTCCCTTTTTTATGAAAAGGTTGCGAGTTTGCTAGATTACCTGCCAGAAGACGGCGTGCTGCTCATGGATGAAATGAGCCGGCTGCAAGAGGCGGCGGAACGGTTGGACCGCGAAGAGGCGGAATGGTATACGAGTTTGCTTGACAGTGGGAAAATGATTCATGGCGTGCCGCTTTCGCATTCGTTTTCTGAATTATTGCAAAAACATCGATTCCAGCGGGTATACTTATCGTTGTTTTTGCGCCATGTTCCGTATGCCCACCCACAAAACGTCGTCAATATTACGTGCAAACAAATGCAAAACTTCCATGGGCAAATGGCGCTTCTTCAATCCGAAGTCGAGCGGTGGAAAAAGGCAAACTATGCGGTCGTCTTTTTGGCGCCGAATGCAGAGCGGGTGAAAAAGCTGCAATCATTGCTTCAAGATTATGAGATTGACGCGCTGCCGCTCGCGCGCGATGCGGCTTTGCTGCATGGCAAATGCCAGCTCCTTGAAGGAGATTTAAATACCGGGTTTGAATTGCCGTTGCAAAAAATTGCCGTCATCACAGAAGAAGAGTTGTTCAAAAAACGGGTCAAACGCCCGGTGCGCCGGCAAAAGCTGTCCAACGCCGAGCGGATCAAAAGCTACGCCGAATTGCAAGTCGGCGACTACGTCGTCCATGTCAACCATGGCATCGGGAAATATTTAGGCATCGAGACGTTAGAAATCAACGGGGTGCATAAAGACTATATTCATATCCAGTACCAAGGCGGCGATACGCTGTATGTTCCGGTCGACCAAATGGATCAAGTGCAAAAATACGTCGGCTCGGAAGGAAAAGAACCAAAAATTTACAAACTAGGCGGTTCGGAATGGAAAAAGGTCAAAAAGAAAGTGGAATCATCCGTCCAGGATATTGCTGAAGATTTAATCAAGCTGTACGCCGAGCGTGAGGCAAGCAAAGGATATGCGTTTTCGCCGGACACCGAGATGCAGCGCGAATTTGAAGCGGCGTTTCCGTATCAAGAGACGGAAGATCAGCTTCGGTCGATTGAGGAAATTAAGCGTGATATGGAGAGCGACAAACCGATGGACCGCCTCCTTTGCGGCGACGTCGGCTACGGGAAGACGGAAGTGGCGTTGCGGGCGGCGTTTAAAGCCATTATGGACGGCAAACAAGTGGCCTTTCTTGTGCCGACCACGATTTTGGCCCAACAGCATTACGAAACGGTGCGCGAACGGTTTCAAGGGTTCCCAATCAACGTCGGACTGTTGAACCGCTTCCGGACGAAAAAGCAACAAGCCGAGATCATCAAAGGGCTAAAAGATGGGACGATCGATATGGTCATTGGAACGCATCGGCTGCTGTCGAAAGACGTGAAGTTTAAAGATTTAGGCTTGCTCATTATCGACGAGGAGCAACGGTTTGGCGTGGCGCATAAAGAAAAAATTAAGCAGCTGAAGGCGAACATCGACGTGCTCACCTTAACGGCGACGCCGATTCCGCGTACGTTGCATATGTCGATGATCGGCGTGCGCGATTTGTCGATCATCGAGACGCCGCCTGAAAACCGATTCCCGGTGCAAACGTATGTCATGGAATATACGCCCGAACTCGTCAAAGAGGCGATTGAACGTGAGCTCGCCCGCGACGGGCAGGTGTTTTTCCTTTACAACCATATTGAAGATATCGACTTGAAAGCGGAAGAAATCGCACAGCTTGTCCCGGAAGCGCGCGTCACTTACGTGCATGGTCGCATGTCGGAAACGGAGCTCGAATCGACGATTTTGGCGTTTTTGGAAGGGCAATACGATGTGCTGGTGACGACGACGATCATTGAAACGGGCATCGATATTCCGAATGTCAACACGCTTATCGTCTATGACGCCGACCGGATGGGATTGTCGCAGCTGTATCAGCTGCGCGGGCGCGTCGGCCGCTCCAACCGCGTCGCTTATGCGTATTTCACCTATCGGAAAGATAAAGTGCTCAATGAAGCGGCAGAAAAGCGGCTGCAAGCCATTAAAGAGTTTACCGAGCTCGGCTCTGGTTTTAAAATTGCCATGCGCGATTTGTCGATCCGCGGCGCGGGCAACATTCTCGGCGCCGAACAGCACGGCTTTATCGACTCGGTCGGATTCGATTTGTATTCGCAAATGTTGAAAGAAGCGATCGAGAAACGGCGCGGCATCAAGCGAGAAGACGAGCGGCCGGATGTCGTCATCGATGTCGAAGTCGACGCCTATATTCCGAGCACATACATTGCAGACGAGTTGCAAAAGATCGAGATGTACAAGCGATTTAAGGCAGTGGAGACGCTCGAAGACGTTGAGGCGCTGCGTGAGGAAATGGTCGACCGCTTCGGCGATTATCCAGATGAAGTTGCGTATTTGTTCCAAATTGCTGAGTTGAAGGTGTTGGCCAAGCAGCTTGGCGTCGAATCGATGAAGCAACATAAGCAGCAAATTGACATCTTGTTTACTGAACAGGCATCGAAAACGGTGGAAATCCAGCGTCTATCTGACATCGGACGCCGGCATGGCCGCTTATTCGGGTTTGGCATGGACGGAGCGAAGCTGAAAATTGTGCTCTATATCAAGGAAATGAAGCCGCACGAGTGGCTGATGATTTTAGAGGAGACGCTGCGGCGGCTGTCTGGGGTGGAAAATGAGAAGTCGGTGACGGCATAATCAAGAAAAAGTTTTATGATGTTTATCGTTTCCTGCATGTGGCGATAATGAAGGATGGGCAATTTTATCTAAAATGGCCAAAATCACTTTCATCACGTATAGAACGTGGATTGTGAAGGATACTAATGACAACAATGGTGAATTCCCCATTGAAAGGGTTCATCGGAGTATCCTTCAAATCCTAGATGAAAGTGAGGGTATACAAGGCATGAAAGCAACCGGTATTGTTCGTCGCATTGATGATTTAGGGAGAGTTGTCATTCCGAAGGAAATTCGCAGAACGTTGCGCATTCGCGAAGGAGATCCGCTCGAAATATTTGTTGACCGCGATGGAGAAGTCATTTTGAAAAAATATTCGCCGATCAGTGAATTAGGCGACTTTGCCAAAGAGTACGCCGAAGCGCTGTTTGACAGCCTCGGCCAGCCTGTGCTCATTTGCGACCGCGATGTATACATCGCTGTCGCCGGCGTTTCGAAAAAAGAGTATATGAACAAAAGCGTCAGCCCGTTGGTGGAAAAAGCCATGGAAGACCGCAATTCCATCCTCCATACGGAGGAAGGGGAAGTCGAGCTCGTTGACGGGATGACGGAAACGTTGAAGTCGTATACGATCGGCCCGATTGTCGCCAACGGCGATCCGATCGGAGCAGTCATCATTTTATCGCGCGAGAAAACGCTTGGTGAAGTGGAGCATAAAGCAGTAGAAACAGCCGCCAGCTTTTTGGCTCGACAAATGGAACAATAGGCGAAACAACAAGGCAGCTTCACAGGCTGCCTTTTTTTCCGCCCGGCAAATGGGGGCGAGATGCCTTGAATCCCGGAATCGCTTCCACATCCTGCTTTTTCGTCCGCTTGGCTTGCGGAACAGCGCATGAAGCCGTGCGAGTTGACCATCACCTTTGTCCAACAGGCGGAAGTTGCGCTATAATATCGAGCGTAGCCATAATGGCGCTTGGCGGCTTCTATCGCCCTCCGGCGTCTAGGTTGAGTGGGTTGTCTATGCGAGGGGAGAAACTGGATGGGAAACGTATGGAAAGGGGCGGCGATCTTAACGGCCGCCGCTTTGGCCGCGAAACTATTAAGCGCTTTGTACCGTGTTCCGTATCAAAATATGGTCGGGGACATTGGTTTTTATATTTACCAACAAGTGTACCCGATTTATGGCATCGTCGTCGCACTCTCGCTGACCGGCTACCCGGTTGCCGTCTCGAAGCTTGTCGCCGAGCGGTTGGCGGGACAGGATGAAGCGGGCGCTGCCGCTAGTGTGCGCGTCGCCTTGTTGGTGTTAGGCGTCCTTGGCGTCATCCTGTTTGCTTCGCTGTATCTAGGGGCGGGGGTGATTGCCTCGGCGATGGGCGATGGACGGCTTACGCCGCTCGTGCGCTTGCTTTCATTTTCGTTTTTGCTGTTTCCGCCCATCGCATTGTTGCGTGGCTATTTCCAAGGGCGGCATGATATGACGCCGACAGCGGCGTCCCAAGTTGGCGAGCAATTCGTCCGGGTGACGGCGATTTTAGGGCTGTCGTATGGAGCGGTGCAGCGCGGCGCCGACGTCTATGCTTGCGGCATGGCAGCGGTCGCAGGGACGCTAGTAGGCATGGCGGCGGCGCTTTTCATTTTGCTTTTCTTCCTGTCCCGGCGTCGGCGGCTAAAAACGTCGGGCCGCACGCCGCCAGCTTGGGATCGACAGGTGGGCCGGCGTTTATTGACGGCGGGGACGGTCATTTGCTTGACGAATATGGCGTTGACGCTGATTCCACTCGTCGATTCATTTTTATTCGTTCCGCTTCTACAGGAAGCGGGGGCAAGGCTCGATGAGGTGCAGCGGCTAAAAGGAGTGTACGACCGCGGTCAGCCGCTCATTCAGCTCGGCACGGTCGTCGGCACGTCGTTTTCATTGGCGCTTGTTCCACTTCTTTCCGGAGCGCGCCGCCAAGGTGCCGTTTTCGCCTATGGAGCGCTGTCCATCCGGCTTGCCGTTGTCATTGGGCTTGGTGCTTCGTTAGGGCTCATTTGCCTCATTCGACCGATCAATGCGATGTTGTTCGAGAATGACTACGGTTCGTCGGTTCTCGCCGTCTTGTCCTCCTCTGTCTTTTTTACTACGATCGCGTTGACCGCCTCTGCATTATTGCAAGGAATGGGGAGGGAATGGACGGCCGCTGCCGGCGTGGCGTTGGCAGTGGCGGGGAAGGCCGCGCTTATGCATTGGCTTGCTCCGCGGTTTGGAGCGCTTGGCGCCGCCGCGGCGACGACGGGTGCTTATGCGCTCATGGCAGGCTTTTTATGCGCCTTTTTGCCGCGTGAATATCGGACGGCGGGCCGGAAATACATGTACCCAACCGTGAAAGCGGCCGCTATGATGGCCGTCGTCTTGCATGGGTATAGGTGGCTGATGGACAGCTCGAGCGAGGGGCGGCTATGGGCGGCTGCCGAGGCGCTTGGCGGCGTTGCCATCGGTGCTGTCGTTTACCTTGCGTGTATTGTGAAAGGACATGTTTTTTCTGAACAGGAGTTGGCAGCTTTCCCATTGGCTAATAAATTCCGTCTACGATTAGGAGGCAGGTGATCGGCGATGAATACGATTTATGTGTTCGGCCTCGGCGCCGGAGATGTAAAACAGCTGCCGATCGGTGTGTACCGAAAGCTAAAGCGGGCGCATCCGCTCTTTTTGCGGACGAAAGAACACCCGGTGGTCAAATGGCTTACGGAGGAAGGGATTGCGTTTACGTCATTTGATGAAGTGTATGAAAAACACGAGCAGTTTGCGGATGTGTACGCTGACATCGTCGATCGATTGACGGAACAGGCGAAGCGCGGCGATGTGTTTTACGCTGTTCCCGGCCATCCGCTTGTTGCCGAGCGGACGGTGCAGCTTCTTTTCGAAGCTGAGCGGCGCGGCGTCTGCCGAATCGTGATCGAAGGTGGTCAAAGCTTTTTGGATGCGCTGTTTACGGCGGTGCGCATCGATCCAATTGAAGGGTTTCAGTTGCTTGATGCGACGACTTTTCGAGGAGAAGAATGGTCGCCCTCACTGCATGCTGTTTTTTGTCAAGTGTACGATTCGTTTGTGGCCTCGAACGTGAAGCTTTCTTTGATGGAGCAGCTTCCCGACGATTACCCGATCTACATTGTCACCGCGGCAGGCACGAAGGACGAGCAAGTAAAGCGCGTGCCGCTTTATGAGTTGGACCGCGAGACGGGGCTTGACAACTTGACAAGCGTCTACGTGCCGCCGGTGAAGGACGAGCCGTTGCTTTACCACCGGTTTGAGACGCTGCGCCGCGTCATCGCCACGCTGAGAGGGCCGAACGGCTGTCCATGGGATCGGAAGCAGACGCATGCGTCGCTGAAGCGCTATTTGCTTGAGGAGGCGTATGAGCTGCTCGAGGCGATTGACGAGGGTGACGATGATCATATGGTCGAGGAGCTCGGCGACGTATTGCTGCAAGTAATGCTCCATGCGCAAATCGGCGCCGACCGAGGGTTGTTTTCGATCGACGACGTCATCCGCACGCTGACGGCGAAAATGATCCGACGCCACCCGCATGTGTTTGGCGATGTCACGGCCGAGACGGCCGAACAAGTCGTTGCCAACTGGGAGAAGATCAAGGAGAAAGAAAAAGGAGGCGGGCTTTCGGAATCGATTCTTGCCGACATTCCGAAAAGTCTGCCGGGGACGATGCGGGCGTACGAGCTGCAGAAACGAGCGGCGAAAGTCGGGTTTGACTGGGATGATGCCGCGCCGATATGGCAAAAAGTCGAAGAAGAAATGGCCGAGTTTCGAGCCGAAACGTCCGGCGGCCGTCGCGATCGGCTTGTCGGCGAGTTTGGCGATCTATTGTTCGCGCTCATCAACCTTGCCCGTTATTACGGGATTCAACCGGAAGAAGCGTTGCAAATGGCCAACGACAAATTTGCCCGCCGTTTCGCTTATATCGAGGAACAAGTGCGAAAAAGCGGCCGGTCGATCACCTCGTTTTCGCTTGCCGAACTCGATCGTTTTTGGGAAGAAGCCAAAGAAAACGAACGGTAAGGGGGATCATGCAATGCGCCTTGATAAATTTTTAAAAGTGTCCCGCCTCATCAAACGCCGCACGTTGGCGAAGGAAATCGCCGATCAAGGGAGAGTGTGGATCAACGGCCATGTCGCCAAAGCGAGCTCCGATGTGAAAGTCGGCGATGAATTGACGATTCAATTTGGGCAAAAGCGGGTAACGGTAAAAGTGACGGATCTAAAAGAAACAACGAAAAAAGAGGAGGCAACCGGGCTGTACGAATTGATCCGCGAAGAACGGACCACCCCGGCGCCGGAACAAGACGACGTCTAATTTGTCCTGCAGGCTTGTTCTAAACCATCCCCCGCTGACATACATATGGTACAAACAACGGATGAGAAAAGGCGGTTGGCCTTGCCGGCTTTCTATACTAAATGGAAATGCGGGGGATGAACATGAGTCGACACGATGAATTTGGCGGAAGCACGAACAAAGGTCCGGTCCAGGAACATGATGTGATCATGCGCGGCCGGCGCCTTCTTGACATCACCGGGGTGAAACAAGTCGAGAGCTTTGACAACGAGGAGTTTTTGCTTGAGACGGTCATGGGCTTTTTGGCCATCCGCGGGCAAAACTTGCAGATGAAAAACTTAGATGTCGACAAAGGCGTTGTTTCGATTAAAGGGCGCATTTTCGACCTCGTTTATTTAGATGACCATCAGGAGAAGGCTAAAGGATTCTTTAGCAAGTTGTTCAAATGAATGTCAGCATACAGCTGTACACCATGCTGGCGATGATTGGCATGGGCGGCTGGCTTGGCCTGGCGTGGGATACGTACAGCCGGATGTTGAAACGGCATGAGCGGGCGCACTGGCTCGTCTTTGTGAATGACGTGCTGTTTTGGGCGGTGCAGGCGCTCATCGTGTTTTATGTGCTTCTTTTCGTCAATGAAGGCGAGCTTCGCTTTTATTTGTTTCTCGCGCTTTTATGCGGATATGCCGCTTATCAAAGCTTGCTCCGCTCCTTTTATGTTCGGGTGCTCGAGTGGTTCATTGGGCTGGCGGTAAGACTCGGACAGACGCTCGTTCAGCTGTTCCGCCTCATGGTCATGCGCCCGCTCATCCTCCTTGGGCAAATGGCGCTGGCACTTCTATTGTTCGCTTGGCGGCTTTTGTTGTGGATCGTTCGGTTTGTGCTGCTGGCTGTTTGGAAGATGATCCGCCTTTTGCTTGCCCCGCTGCGTTGGACGGGCATCATGATTTGGCGGCGGGTGCCGCCGCAAAGACGAGCCGGGGTGGAAAAATTTTTTCGACGTTTAAAAGGATTTGCTGGACAAATCAAGAATACAAAAGAGAAAATAAGCATGTGGTTTGCGAAATGGCGCGAGTAAAAGAGGTGTAAACGCGATGAACGTGCCCCGGAGAACGAATGTGACGAAGCTGTCGTCGACGTACATAGCGGAGCATGAGGAGAAAAAGCAGAAGGCGGCGAGAAGACGGCGGGTTGTCGCTGTCCGTTTGGTTGTCTGGTCGTTGTTGTTTGCGATATTCGCCTCCGCTCTTGTCTACACCTTGCACTCGCAAGCGAAGGCGATCGATGCAAAAACGGCGGAACAGCAAAAGCTGAAAGAGCAGCTTGCGGAGCTTGAACGGAAGGAAAAGCAACTGAAAGAGGAAATGAAAAAGTTGCATGATGATGACTATATCGCCGAGCTGGCGCGGAAAAAATATTACTTATCGAAAGATGGAGAAATTATTTTCGTCTTGCCGGAAAAATAATTTTGCCTGCGAATGCCCGTTTTCTATGGGCATTCGTCATATTGACACGCATTTTTTTCATTCGCTATAATAAAAAAAACACCATCTTTAAAGCGTTTTAAGGAGGAGCACTTTTTTTATGTCGATTGAAGTAGGCAGCAAGTTACAAGGCAAGGTCACGGGCATTACGAAATTTGGGGCGTTTGTGGAGCTGCCGGAGGGGGTCACAGGACTCGTTCACATTAGCGAGGTAGCCGATAACTATGTCAAAGACATCAACGATCATCTGAAAGTCGGCGATATGGTGTATGTCAAAGTCATCAACGTCGGTCAAGATGGAAAAATCGGCCTGTCCATTCGCAAAGCAAAAGACACGCCTTCTTCGCAGCGGCCGCGCCATCGGACAAACGACCGCTCCGCGGCGGACAGCTTAGAACAAAAAATCAGCCGATTCTTAAAAGAGAGTGAAGACCGATTGGCATCGCTGCGCCGTCATACGGAGTCGAAGCGGGGAGGTCGTGGAGCGAGACGAGGGTAACTTGCTGCTGAAAGATTGTTTGAAGGATGACAAATTCGGAAACAAGCATCCGTCGCTATGGATGCTTTTTTGTTTCTGTATGGAATAAGAGGATATATTTCCCCTCTGCATTTTCCGCCTATATGTATTGACAATCGTCATCTCCTCCGTTATGATATAAACTGTTGTCACACGGCGGTGTAGCTCAGCTGGCTAGAGCGTACGGTTCATACCCGTGAGGTCGGGGGTTCGATCCCCTCCACCGCCACCAACAATCCAAAATGGCCCGTTGGTCAAGTGGTTAAGACACCGCCCTTTCACGGCGGTAACACGGGTTCGAATCCCGTACGGGTCATCGCAAACGAGCATGCGCCATCAAGCGACATGCTCGTTTTTCTTTTTTGCCTCTTTCTGTCGGAACAAGCCTGTTGACCGCGTTTTGCCGTGGAAAACGTCGAACGATTTTTTATTTTTCTCTGTGGTTTTGACAAATTTCTGACAATTCAAGCGATATAATAGGGGGTAATAGAAAGGTAAAGGAGAGGATCGGGAATGGAAAGAGTAGAAAGAGGGACGGTGCGCCGCAGCATTTCGGAAGTGCCGATTCATGACACGCAAGCAACGGTGTCGCGCTGGATGCGCCATGTGAAGCTGCGCCTCGGTCATCTGTTCATCCATCAAGGCTTTTTGCTTCTTCTTGTCGGCTTTTTGCTTGGACGAGCATTGATTTTATCGAAGCTGACCCCGTTCGCTTTGCCATTTTTCGTTTCGGTCTATATGCTGCGCCGCGACAAGGCCGCTTTTGCGTTGATCTCGCTGTTGGCCGGTGCTTTGACGCTGTCGCTTGATGTGGCGCTGTTTGTCGGCGTTTCCATTTTTGGCTTTCTCTTTATTTACGGATGGGTGCGGAGGGTGATCAGTGAGTCACTGAAAATCGTTCCATTTGTTGTGTTTGTGCTGTCTCTTTCCGCCAAATGGCTGATCTCCTATTATTGGCTCGGAGAGCGATCGGTCTACGGCGCCGCCATGGCGGTCGTCGAAGCCGGGCTGTCGCTTGTATTGACCTTGATTTTTATGCAAAGCATCCCGTTGTTGACAGTGCAGAAGCATAAACATGCGTTGCGAGCGGAAGAGATCATTTCGTTGATCATTTTGCTCGCCTCGATGTTGACCGGGATGATCGGTTGGGCTGTGTACGGTTTGTCGCTTGAGCATGTGATGTCGCGCTACCTCGTTTTGTTGTTCGCGTTTGTCGCCGGAGCGGCGACCGGCTCCACCGTCGGCGTTGTCACCGGGCTTGTACTGAGCTTGGCAAATGTCGGCAACTTGTCGGAAATGAGTTTGCTTGCTTTCGCCGGGCTGCTTGGCGGGTTGCTGAGGGAAGGGAAAAAACTTGGGGTGGCGTTCGGCCTCCTCGTCGCGACGCTGTTGCTTGGTTTATACGGCGAAGGGAAGAGTGAGCTTGTGCCGACGCTGTTTGAATCCGGCATCGCAATTATGCTGTTTTTTGGTACATCCCGTTCACTGACGGAGAAAATCGCCAAATACATTCCCGGCACGGCAGAATATATAAATGAGCAACAACAATACGTCCGGAAAATCCGCGATATGACGGTGCAACGCGTCTCGCAGTTTTCCAACGTCTTTCAGGCGCTGGCGGAAAGCTTTTCGCCCGAACCGCTTCCGGATGCTAATGAATACAGCGACCGTGAAGTCGACTATTTTTTGAGCGACATCACGGAAAAAACGTGCCAAACGTGCTTTAAGAAGACGCAATGCTGGGCGGACAACTTTCGTACAACCTATGCGTACATGAAGCAAATGATGGGCGAGGCGGACGAAAAAACATTGTCGCAAAACCATCAGTTGCTGCGCGAGTGGGAGCGGTATTGCGTCAAGGCCGGCAAAGTCGTCGACGCGATTGAAAAAGAGATGGTTGCTTATCAAGCAAACCGCAAGCTCAAACGGCAAATCCACGAAAGCCGGAAGCTTGTCGCTGAACAGCTGTTGGGCGTTTCGCAAGTGATGGACGATTTCGCCAAAGAAATGCAGAAAGAACAGGAAAACCATTATTTGCAGGAAGAACAAATTTACCATGCGCTGCAAGAGTTTGGCATCGAAGTGGGCCATGTCGACATTTACAGTTTGGAAAAAGGAAATATCGATATTGAAATGAGCATTCCTTACTGCGAAGGGCGGGGTGAGTGCGAAAAACTGATTGCGCCGATGCTGTCAGATATTTTGGGAGAGACGATCGTCGTCAAGCGCGAAGAGTGCGCCGCCTACCCGAACGGCTACTGCCGCGTCGCCTTCGGCTCGACGAAAGCGTTCGTCGTCGAAACGGGCGTCGCGTTTGCCGCCAAAGGAGGGGGGTTCATTTCTGGCGACAGTTATGCAACGATTGAACTTGCTACCGGCAAGTACGCCGTTGCCATCAGCGATGGCATGGGCAATGGGGAGCGGGCGCATGACGAAAGCCGCGAGACGCTGCGCCTGTTGCAAAAGATTTTGCAGACGGGAATGGACGAGTCGATTGCCATCAAATCGATCAATTCGATTTTGGCATTGCGGACGACAGAAGACATGTATGCGACGCTGGATTTGGCCATCATCGACTTGCAAAACGCGGCGACGAAGTTTTTGAAAATCGGATCGACGCCAAGCTTTATTAAGCGCGGTGACAAGGTGATGAAAGTGGAAGCGAGCAACTTGCCGATGGGCATCATTAAAGAAGTGGAATTTGACGTTGTCACCGAGCAGCTGAAATCGGGCGACTTGCTCATTATGATGAGCGATGGTGTGTTTGAAGGGCCGATGAACGTCGAAAACCATGATGTTTGGATGAAGCGGAAAATTCAAGAATTAAAGACGAACGACCCGCAGGAAGTCGCCGATTTGATCATGGAAGAAGTGATCCGCCAATGCGGCGGCGAGATTGAAGACGATATGACCGTCGTTGTCGCCAAAGTTCGGCACAATACGCCGAAATGGGCGACGATTCCGGCATACATGTATATGAAAAAGGCGCAATAGCTAGCGTATAAAAACGTTCCCCTGCGGCGATGATGGTAATACATTCGCCAAGGAGGGGAACGAACGTGCGAAAGGGAACGTTGCGGCAAATTTTGCTCATTACCGATGGCTGCTCCAACCATGGTGAGGACCCAGCCGCCATGGCGGCGCTAGCCCGTGAGCAAGGCATTACGGTGAACGTGATCGGCATCTTGGACCAAGGTGCGATGGATGAAAACGGACGGCGGGAAATTGAAGCGATCGCCGCGGCTGGCGGCGGGATGAGCCAAGTCGTGTACGCGAAACAGCTGTCGCAAACCGTGCAAATGGTGACGCGCCAAGCGATGACTCAGACGTTGCAAGGGCTCGTCAATCGCGAGTTGAAACAAATCTTTGGTTCTGACGTTTCGCTTGAGGACTTGCCGCCGGACAAGCGCGGCCAAGTGATGGAAGTCGTCGATGAACTCGGGGAAACGGTTGCCCTTGATGTGCTCATTTTGATCGATACGAGCGGGAGCATGAAAACAAAACTGCCGACCGTCAAAGAGGCGCTCATCGATTTATCGCTCAGCTTAAATGCGCGCATGGGCGAAAACCGCTTTTCGGTGTTCATCTTCCCGGGAAAACGGGCGCACGCCGAAAAAATGATCGACTGGACGCCAAGGATTGAAGAGTTGTCCACTATCTTTCCGAAATTGGCGTCGGGCGGGCTGACGCCGACCGGACCGGCGCTGCGTGAGGCAATCGCCTATTTTGAGCGTAAACGGTCGTTAAGGAGCTGGATCGGCGATGGCGATGAGCCATACATCGAAGAATCGTCTTTGTAATTTGCCGCCTGGTACGGTCATCACTGGGAAATGGCACGGCCGTTCCTACCGGCTGCTGCGGCGGCTTGGCAGCGGGGCGAACGGCGTCGTCTATTTGGCGGAGAACGGCCGGACTCGCGTCGCCGTCAAGTTGAGCGATGACTATGCGTCATTGGCATCGGAAATGAATATATTGCGCCGTTTTGCTAAGGTCCAGGGAGCCGCCCTCGGGCCTTCTTTGCTGGAAGCCGATGACTGGCAAAGCCCGTTTGCGCGGGAGACGATCCCGTTTTATGTGATGGAGTATATTGAAGGGGAGAATTTCGCTGCTTTCATCCGCCGCCGTGGAAAAGAATGGGCGCCCGTGCTCGTGATGCAGCTGTTGTCGGTGCTTGATCGGCTTCATCAAGAAGGATGGGTATTTGGGGATTTAAAGCCGGATAATTTGATCGTTACCGGGTCGCCGCCGTCGGTTCGGTTGCTTGATGTGGGCGGGACGACGCTGCAAGGAAGGGCGGTAAAAGAGTTTACTGAGCTGTATGACCGCGGCTATTGGGGGCTTGGATCGCGCAAAGCGGAGCCATCTTACGACTTGTTTGCGGCGGCGATGGTGATGATTTCTTCTTGCTGCCCGGGGCCGATTGAGAAAAAGGGTGACGGTCGGGCGCAGCTGTTGTCCATCATCGAAACGGACCGCTTTTTAACCCGATACAAGGAGGTGCTGCAAAAGGCGCTTGACGGCCGATATCGAAAGGCGGCCGATATGCGTCGCGACTTATTGGCCGCCTCTTCCCGCCATACATCGGCGGAAAACGAAAGAAAGGCAGTGCCAAGCCGTCGGTCGGGGCGGCAGGTGAAACGGCGCCGCCAAGCGAGAGGGATTGTCGAAACGGTGGTCATCGCCGCCGCATTGCTGGGCGCCTATGCCTTTTATATATATTGGCAGCTGGCGATGTAATTTTTTTTGAGAAAACAGGGCGGACGTGTTACGATGAAGCTGAAAGAAACGCAAAGAGGTTGGCTCGGATGATCGACAAAGTGCGCGCCTTTATCCACAGGCATCAACTGCTTTCAGAAGGAGCGGCCGTCATCGTTGGCGTCTCCGGAGGCCCGGATTCGCTTGCGTTGCTGCACGTTTTTTTGTCGCTGCGCGACGAATGGAAGCTTCAGGTCATAGCGGCCCATGTTGACCATATGTTTCGTGGGCGGGAGTCAGAAGAAGAGATGGAGTTTGTGAAACGTTTTTGCGTGGAGCGCCGTATTTTATGTGAGACTGCGCAAATCGACGTCCCGGCCTTTCAGCGCAGCGCAGGTCTCGGCGCCCAAGAGGCGGCGCGGATCTGCCGCTACCGCTTTTTTGCCGAACTGATGGAAAAGCATCAAGCGGGGTACGTCGCCGTAGGCCATCATGGCGACGATCAAGTCGAGACGATTTTAATGCGGCTTGTGCGCGGCAGCACAAGCAAAGGATACGCTGGTATCCCCGTCAAACGGCCGTTTCACGGCGGCTATCTCATCCGTCCGTTTTTGGCTGTCAGCCGGGCGGAGATTGAAGCGTATTGCCGGCAGATGGGGCTGTCTCCACGCCGCGATCCGAGCAATGAAAAAGACGATTATACGCGCAACCGGTTCCGCCATCATATTGTCCCGTTGCTGCGGCAGGAAAATCCGCGCCTGCACGAGCGGTTTCAGCAATACAGCGAAATGATGGCGGAAGATGAGCAATTTTTGGAGGAATTAGCCGCGGACGCGCTGAATAAAGTAATGGAAAAACAACATCGCGATGCGGCGCTTTCCATCGGACCATTTTTGGAGCTGCCGCGACCGCTGCAGCGCCGGGTGCTGCAGCTGTTGCTTCTCCGTCTTTATGGCGGCGTTCCGCCGACATTGACTTCCGTACATATCGGCCATATACTGATGCTTTGTGAGCGCGGCCGCCCTTCCGGAATGATCGATTTGCCAAAAGGGCTCAAAGTGATTCGCTCGTACGACCGCTGTTTGTTTACTTTTGACGCAGAAAGCGGCGAGAAAGGCTATTGGTTTGAACTGCCGGTTCCGGCGCTATTGCCCCTCCCAAACGGCTATGCAATCATCAGTGAATTTGGGGAACACTATCCAAGAAAGCAGGCCGGGAATGATTGGTTCGTCGTGGATCCTGCTTCCGTCTCCTTGCCGCTTCGCGTGCGGACGCGTCGGCGCGGCGACCGGATGGTGCTCAAGGGGACGGGAGGCACGAAAAAATTGAAAGAAATTTTCATTGAAGCAAAAATTCCGCGGATGGAAAGGGATCGCTGGCCGATTGTCGAAGATGCCGACGGTCGCATCCTTTGGATGCCTGGCTTGAAAAAATCGGCTTTCGAAGCGCAAAACCGTGGGCAAGCTCGCTATATTTTGCTGCAATATCAGGCGATGAACAGCTAGGAGGAAAAATAAGATGGGGATGAAAGACGATATTCAAAAAGTGTTGATCACTGAAGAGGAAATTCAGGCAAAAGTCAAAGAACTCGGCGGTTTGTTAACGAAAGAATATGAAGGCCGTTTTCCGCTCGCTGTCGGCGTTCTCAAAGGGGCGATGCCGTTTATGGCCGATTTGCTCAAACATATTGATACATATTTAGAAATGGATTTTATGGACGTATCAAGCTATGGCAATGCGACCGTTTCATCCGGCGAAGTGAAAATCGTCAAAGACTTGAACACCTCCGTCGAAGGACGGGATATTTTGATCATTGAGGATATTATTGACAGTGGGCTGACGCTCAGCTATTTGGTCGACTTGTTTCGCTACCGGAAGGCGAATTCGATCAAAATCGTCACGCTTCTTGACAAGCCGTCTGGACGGAAGGCGGACATTCAAGCCGATTACACCGGATTTACCGTCCCGGATGAATTCGTCGTCGGCTATGGGCTCGATTACGCGGAAAAATACCGCAACCTCCCGTTTATCGGCGTCTTAAAGCCGGAAGTGTACCAAAAGTAGAACGGTTGCTGGGCGACGGCCGAATTGTTTGTATTGAAACAAATTTCTATGATAGTATTGAGTATAGTGTGTTTCATATGGGAGGAGGCAAGAAATGAACCGGATTTTCCGCAATACCATCTTTTATTTGCTGATTTTCCTCGTCGTGATCGGCGTCGTCAGCTTTTTTAACGGCACGAACCAGCGAACGGAGCCGATGACGTACGATGCGTTCATCACTCATCTGGAAAACGGGGATGTCAAGTCGTTTTCCATTAAGCCGGAGCGCGGCGTATATGAAATCAAAGGCCAGTTGAAAACATATAGCGAAGGGCAGTACTTTTCCACCTACGTCATGAACAGTGACAAAGTGCTTGACCGCATCGATGCGGCGGCGGCGCGGACGCGGGTGGAAGTCGTGCCAGCGGACGAAACGAGCGGATGGGTGACGTTTTTCACTTCCATCATCCCATTTGTTATTATTTTTATTTTGTTCTTCTTCCTTTTGAACCAGGCACAGGGCGGCGGCAGCCGGGTGATGAATTTCGGCAAAAGCCGGGCGCGGCTGTATACGGATGACAAGCGGAAAGTCCGCTTCCGCGATGTGGCTGGGGCAGATGAGGAAAAGGAAGAGTTGGTGGAAATCGTCGAGTTTTTAAAAGATCCGCGCAAGTTTGCGGAACTTGGCGCCCGCATTCCGAAAGGGGTATTGCTCGTTGGGCCGCCCGGAACCGGGAAAACGCTGTTGGCGCGCGCGGTTGCCGGAGAAGCGGGCGTGCCGTTTTTCTCGATCAGCGGGTCGGATTTCGTGGAAATGTTCGTCGGGGTCGGGGCATCGCGGGTGCGCGACTTGTTTGAGACGGCGAAAAAAAATGCCCCGTGCATCATCTTCATTGATGAGATCGACGCCGTCGGCCGCCAGCGCGGCGCCGGCCTTGGCGGCGGCCATGACGAGCGTGAGCAGACGCTCAACCAACTGCTTGTCGAAATGGACGGCTTTAACGGCAACGAAGGGATCATTATTATCGCGGCCACCAACCGGCCGGACATTTTAGACCCGGCGCTGTTGCGCCCGGGTCGCTTCGACCGGCAGATTACCGTCGACCGCCCGGACGTCAAAGGGCGCGAAGCGGTGCTGCGCGTGCATGCCCGCAACAAGCCGCTCGATGAATCCGTTGACCTGAAGACGATCGCGATGCGGACGCCTGGATTTTCCGGCGCCGACTTGGAAAACTTGCTGAATGAGGCGGCGCTCGTTGCAGCGCGCCGCAACAAAAAGAAAATTGATATGAGCGACATCGACGAGGCGACGGACCGGGTGATTGCCGGACCGGCGAAAAAAAGCCGCGTCATTTCGGAAAAAGAACGGCGCATCGTCGCGT
The DNA here is from genome assembly GCF_040327975.1 of Geobacillus sp. G4. Classification (NCBI taxonomy): domain Bacteria; kingdom Bacillati; phylum Bacillota; class Bacilli; order Caryophanales; family Anoxybacillaceae; genus Geobacillus; species Geobacillus sp. G4. The sequence continues at coordinate 11,249 of NZ_JBEPJY010000015.1, read as the reverse complement.
TTCACGAAGCTGGGCATACGGTCATCGGCATGGTGCTCGCCGATGCGGAAATGGTGCATAAAGTGACGATTGTGCCGCGCGGCCAAGCCGGAGGCTATGCGGTCATGCTGCCGAAAGAAGACCGCTACTTTATGACGAAAGCCGAACTGATGGATAAAATCACCGGACTGCTCGGCGGGCGCGTTGCCGAGGAAATCGTGTTCAATGAAGTGAGTACAGGGGCCCATAACGATTTTCAGCGGGCGACAAACATCGCGCGCCGGATGGTGACGGAGTTTGGCATGAGCGAAAAGCTTGGTCCGCTTCAATTCGGCCAACCGAGCGGGCAAGTGTTTTTAGGACGTGACTTACACAACGAGCAAAACTACAGCGACAAAATCGCCTATGAAATTGACTTAGAGATTCAGCGCATCATTAAAGAGTGCTATGAAAAAGCGAAACAAATTTTGACCCAACATCGGGACAAATTGGATTTGATCGCCAACACGCTGTTGGAAGTCGAGACGCTCGATGCGGAGCAAATTAAACATTTGTTCGAACATGGCACGCTGCCCAAAGACCGGAACGGGCGCGAGGAGTCCGGCAAAAGCGACGGCGATGTGAAAATCAACATCCAAAAGAAAGAGGAGTAATCGATGTCTCTGTTCGGAGGCATCTTTTTTTTGGCCGGCGGCCCAGGGAAAGAAGGACAGTTTTTTTCCCGTAAGTATGATATGATAAAGAATGGGAATTTATCGAGGAAAAGCGAGGAATGAAGCGATGATTTTTGTATTGGACGTCGGCAATACAAACACGGTGTTAGGGGTGTATGACGGGGACGAACTGAAACATCATTGGCGCATTGAAACAAGCCGCTCGAAAACGGAAGACGAATACGGCATGATGATCAAAGCGCTCTTGAACCATGTCGGCTTGCAGTTTTCCGACATTCGAGGCATCATCATTTCCTCGGTTGTGCCGCCGATTATGTTTGCTCTTGAACGCATGTGTCTAAAATATTTCCATATCAAACCGCTCATCGTCGGTCCGGGCATTAAAACCGGGCTCGACATCAAATATGACAATCCGCGTGAGGTGGGCGCCGACCGGATTGTCAACGCGGTCGCCGGCATCCATTTGTACGGCAGTCCGCTGATTATCGTCGATTTTGGCACGGCGACGACGTATTGTTATATTAATGAACATAAACAATATATGGGAGGGGCCATTGCCCCGGGAATTATGATCTCGACAGAGGCTCTGTTCGCGCGGGCGGCGAAATTGCCGCGCATTGAAATCGCCCGCCCGGATGATATCATCGGCAAAAATACGGTCAGCGCCATGCAAGCCGGCATTTTATACGGTTATGTCGGACAAGTGGAAGGCATCGTGTCGCGAATGAAGGCGAAAAGCAAAATCCCGCCGAAGGTGATTGCTACTGGCGGTTTGGCTCCGCTCATTGCCAGCGAATCGGACATCATCGATGTCGTTGATCCGTTTTTGACGCTGACTGGCTTAAAATTGTTGTACGAGAAAAACACCGAGAAAAAAGGATGAAAGGCTTGATGAAGATGGGAGACTACTTAGTCAAAGCACTCGCTTACAATGGACAAGTGAGAGCGTATGCCGCAAGAACGACGGAAACTGTCGCCGAGGCGCAACGCCGCCACCAAACATGGCCGACCGCCTCAGCGGCTCTCGGCCGGGCGTTGACCGCCGGTGTTATGATGGGAGCGATGCTGAAAGGCGAGGAAACGTTGACGATTAAAATTGACGGCGGCGGCCCGATCGGCGTCATTTTAGTCGACAGCAACGCCAGAGGGGAAGTGCGTGGCTATGTAACGAATCCACATGTACATTTTGAGCTGAACGAGCATGGGAAACTTGATGTGGCACGGGCGGTCGGCAAAAATGGGATGTTGACGGTTGTGAAGGATCTTGGGCTGCGCGACTTTTTCACCGGACAAGTGCCGCTTATCTCCGGGGAGCTTGGCGATGATTTTACGTATTATTTTGCTTCGTCCGAACAAATTCCGTCATCGGTTGGCGTCGGGGTGCTCGTCAATCCCGACCATACCATCCGAGCCGCCGGAGGATTTATTATCCAGTTGATGCCCGGGACGGAGGAGAACACGATCACTCGCATTGAAGAGCGGCTGAAACAAATTCCGCCCGTGTCGCGCATGATCGAAAGAGGGCTCAGCCCGGAACAGCTGCTCGAACAACTGTTGGGAGATGGAGGCGTCCGTGTGCTCGAGACGATGCCGGTGTCATTCGTCTGCCGCTGTTCGCGCGAGCGGATCGCTGATGCCCTTATCAGCCTAGGGCCCGAGGAAATCCAAGACATCATCGACAAAGAAGGGCAGGCGGAAGCTTCGTGCCATTTTTGCAATGAAACGTACCATTTCGACAAAGCGGAGCTGGAACAGTTGAAACAACTCGCAAAAAAAGAATGAAAACAGTAAAATGATTGACAATTACGCCAATAGTTGATACATTGGAGACAAAGTCGATAAAATTAATGGGGATTAGAGGTGGAACAATGGCACGCACAGTCAACTCGATAACCGAATTGATCGGCGATACGCCGGCCGTGAAACTGAACCGCATCGTTGATGAAGACAGCGCGGATGTGTATTTGAAACTGGAATTTATGAACCCGGGCAGCAGCGTCAAAGACCGGATTGCGTTGGCGATGATTGAAGCGGCGGAAAAAGCGGGCAAGCTGAAGCCGGGCGACACGATCGTTGAGCCGACAAGCGGCAACACTGGGATCGGATTGGCGATGGTCGCGGCGGCGAAAGGATATAAGGCGGTATTAGTCATGCCGGATACGATGAGCTTGGAGCGCCGCAACCTGCTGCGGGCGTATGGAGCCGAGCTTGTGCTCACACCGGGTGCACAAGGGATGCGCGGAGCAATCGCAAAGGCGGAAGAGCTCGTCCGCGAGCACGGCTACTTTATGCCACAGCAATTTAAAAACGAGGCGAACCCGGAAATCCATCGCTTGACGACCGGGAAAGAGATCGTGGAGCAAATGGGCGACCAGCTTGATGCGTTTGTTGCCGGCGTTGGCACGGGCGGAACGATCACCGGAGCAGGCAAAGTGTTGCGCGAAGCTTACCCAAACATTAAAATTTACGCCGTTGAACCGGCCGATTCCCCAGTCTTGTCGGGAGGAAAACCGGGCCCGCACAAAATCCAAGGGATCGGCGCTGGCTTTGTTCCAGATATTTTGGATACGAGCATTTACGATGGGGTTATTACGGTAACGACGGAAGAAGCGTTTGCGGCGGCCCGCCGCGCGGCTCGCGAGGAAGGCATTCTCGGCGGCATTTCGTCCGGTGCTGCGATTCATGCGGCATTGAAAGTGGCGAAAGAGCTCGGCAAAGGGAAAAAAGTGCTCGCCATCATCCCGAGCAACGGCGAACGTTATTTGAGCACGCCTCTTTACCAATTTGAAGACTAAGCAGACTTTTTCGGCAGGGGCAACCCTGTCGAATTTTTTTACGAGGATGGTGACCCAGACGGACAATCATTGTACAATAAAAGTAACTATGGACATCGTAAGGAGCTGACGAGGATGGAACAGCGGCGCAGGCGACTGAAACGAACTATCGATTATCGCGGACGGGATTGGTTCCGCCAGTACGAACAGCTGGCCTATAGCCGGCCTCATCATGTGTTGCTTGAGAGCGGCCAAGGGGGAAGGTACAGCATTATCGGCCTTGACCCGATCGGAGTGATCCGCGCTGACGAGCGGCGGCTCATCATCAAGCAGCGCGGGGTTGAAACGGTGCTGGATGGCTCGCCGCTCGAAGGGCTCCGGCAATGGCTTCGGTGTTTCGCCGTGCCGGATGAGGGGGAGTCGTTGCCTTGCCAAGGCGGGCTGATCGGTTTCATTAGCTATGATGCGGTTCGCTATATGGAACGGCTCCCGGTGCTCGCGCAAGATGATTTGCGGCTGCCGCTCATGTATTTTTTCCTCTTTGACGACGTAGCGATTTATGATCACCAAACTGAACAGCTTCATTTGCTTGCCTACGCGAATGAAGGGGAGGAAAGCGAAGCAAACCGGCGGCTTGCGCGGCATGCACGGATGTGGCTCGAGGATCGGAATGAAGCGCTGGTCTGGCCGCTTGCTGCCTCGACAGCTGCGCCGTCTGTTTCAATGACAAAAGAGAGGTTTATGGATGCGGTTCGCCGCGTGCAACGCTATATTGCGGCGGGCGATGTGTTTCAAGTCAACTTATCGGTGCGTCAGTCGCAGCCGCTGGTGACGCATCCATTTGCCGTCTACAAGCAGTTGCGGATGCTGAATCCGTCCCCTTACATGGCGTATTTGCATACCCCGGAATTTCAAGTCGTCAGCGGCTCGCCGGAGTTGCTCGTCCGCAAGCGGGGATGGCGTCTTGAGACGCGGCCGATTGCCGGCACACGTTCGCGCGGTCGGACGGCGGCAGAGGATGAACAAATTGCTCGCAAGTTGCTTGCGAGTGAAAAGGAGCGGGCCGAGCACGCCATGCTCGTTGATCTTGAACGGAATGACCTTGGGCGCGTCTGTGCATACGGGACGGTTCGAGTTGACGAATGGATGACCGTCGAAAAGTATTCTCATGTGATGCATATCGTTTCTCACGTATCCGGCACTATGACGATGGAGCACGATGCGTTTTCCGTCATTCGCGCCATGTTTCCCGGCGGGACGATCACCGGCGCCCCGAAAGTGCGAACAATGGAAATTATTGAAGAGTTGGAACCGGTCCGCCGCGGCTTGTACACGGGCTCGATCGGTTGGATCGATTTTCAAGGAAACATGGAGCTAAACATCGCCATTCGAACGATGGTCGTCAAAGACGGATTGGCGCATGTACAGGCAGGAGCGGGCATCGTCATCGATTCCAACCCAGAGCATGAGTACAAGGAATGTGTAAAGAAAGCGGCTGCCCTTTGGAAAGCGAAAGAGCTGAGCGAAGCAGAGGCATTATTTCCGAGCATGAGGTGAGAATGATGATCGTCATGATTGATAACTACGATTCATTTACGTACAATTTGGTGCAATATTTGGGCGTGTTGGGAGAAGAGCTGATTGTCAAACGGAATGATGAAATTACGGTGGCTGAAATCGAACGACTCCGCCCTGATTTTATTATGATTTCCCCCGGTCCATGCACACCGAATGAGGCAGGGGTCAGCCTGGAAGTCATCGATCGCTTTGCCGGCCAAATTCCGATTTTCGGCGTCTGCCTCGGGCATCAAGCCATCGCCCAGGCGTTCGGCGGCCGCGTTGTCCGCGCTCCAAGGCTGATGCACGGGAAAACATCGTCCGTCTACCATGATGGGGAGACGATTTTCTGCGGCGTGCCGAACCCGTTTACGGCAACGCGCTACCATTCCCTTATCGTCGAGAAAGAGACGCTTCCGGACTGTTTCGTCGTGTCGGCTTGGACGAAAGAGGATGAAGTGATGGCGATTCGCCATAAAACGCTGCCGGTGGAAGGCGTGCAGTTTCACCCGGAATCGATTATGACAAGCCATGGGATGCAACTGTTGAAAAACTTTATCAACACGTATAAAAAGGCGTGACAGTCATGTACGTGTATATCAACGGCGCGGTCGTTCCGCGCGAAGAAGCGCAGTTATCAGCGTTTGATCACGGCTTTTTATATGGGCTTGGCTTATTTGAAACATTCCGCACGTATAGCGGCCACCCTTTTTTGCTTGACGATCATTTGGCCCGATTGAACAAAGGGCTGTCTGAGCTTCACATCGAAAGGCAGTTCGGCCGCGCCGAAGCGGTGGCGATCATCGAGCAGTTGCTCGAGGCCAATGGCTTGCGCGACGCTTATGTGCGCTTCAATGTATCGGCCGGGGTCGGCGATCTCGGCTTGCCGATCGAACGTTACCGAAACCCGACCGTCATCGTCTATATGAAGCCGCTTCCGCCGCCCGTCCCTCCGGAAGGAAAAGAAGGGGTGGTGCTCGCGGCAAGGCGAAACAGCCCGGAAGGCAATGAGCGACTAAAGTCGCACCATTATTTAAACAATATGATTGGGAAATGGGAGCTCGGACATCGACCTCATGCGGAAGGAATTTTTTTGAATTCAGATGGTGCGGTAGCGGAGGGGATCGTTTCCAATATTTTTTGGGTGAAAGACGGCATCGTCTACACGCCAGCGCCGGCTGTCGGCATATTAAACGGCATCACAAGACAATTCATCATTGCTTTGCTCAAGCAGTTGCGCATCCCAGTTGAAGAAGGGGTATATCCGCTGTCCCATTTGTTGCAGGCTGATGAAGCATTTATCACCAACTCTGTGCAGGAAATTGTACCCCTTTGCCGCATTGGCCATTGCGTTTACCAAGGAAAAAATGGTCCGGTGGTCCGGGCCTTGCAGCACCATTACCGACGCTTGACCCATCGGTTATGGACGAGGAACGAATTGGCGGAAAGGATGAACGACTGATGACAACATCGATGCGCCCTCTTCGGCTTCAATGCCGCGGGCATGAGCTTGACTTAAACAAAAAAACGTTGATCATGGGCATTGTCAACGTCACGCCCGATTCGTTTTCCGACGGCGGCCGGTTTTACGACGTGGAAAACGCGGTCAAGCACGCGAAGCGGCTCGTGGCGGAAGGAGCAGACATCATTGACATCGGCGGTGAATCAACTCGTCCGGGGGCGGATCCAGTGCCGCTTGATGAAGAATTGCGCCGCGTCATTCCGGCGGTAAAAGCGATTGCTAAGGCGGTGAGTGTACCGATCTCAATTGACACGTACAAAGCGGAAGTAGCGCGGCAAGCCATGGAAGCCGGGGCGCACATCATCAACGACGTTTGGGGAGCCAAGGCGGACCCTGATATGGCCCGCGTCGCCGCCACGTACGGCGCGCCGATCATTTTAATGCACAACCGCCGCGATATGGCCTATCGCGATTTGATTTCCGACATGATCGCCGATTTGAAAGAAAGCATTCGCATTGTCAAAGAGGCGGGTGTGAAAGATGAGAACATTATTTTAGATCCGGGGATCGGCTTCGCCAAGACGGTCGAGCATAACTTGGAGGTGATGCGGCGCCTTGATGAATTTGCCGCTCTCGGCTATCCGCTTTTGCTTGGCACGTCGCGCAAACGATTTATCGGCCATGTGCTCGGCGTGCCTGTCGAGGAGCGGGTCGAAGGAACAGGAGCGACCGTTTGTCTCGGCATCATGAAAGGGGTGCACATCGTCCGAGTCCATGATGTATTGCCGATTGCCCGCATGGCCAAAATGATGGATGCTATGCTTGGGAAGGGAGAGAGCGGTCATCGATAAAATTTATGTGCAAGGCATGGAGTTTTACGGCTACCACGGGGTGTTTCGCGAAGAAAACATCCTCGGCCAGCGATTTTTGGTCGATGTGACGTTGGAGCTCGACTTGCAGCCTGCCGGGCGGAGCGATTGTCTTGAGTATACCGTCAACTACGCCGATGTGTACGAGCGCTGCCGGGCGATCGTTGAGGAGCGGACGTTCGCCTTGATCGAGGCGGTCGCTGAAGCGATCGCCGCCGACTTGCTCGCTGCCTTTCCTGTTGTCGAGCGCTGCATTGTCAAAGTGACGAAGCCGAATCCGCCGATTCGCGGCCATTATCAACATGTCGCAGTCGAAATTGATAGGGGTCGTTAAATGGAAAACATCGCATATCTCGCTTTAGGCTCCAACCTCGGAGATCGTGTTTCCTATTTGCGTTCTGCCATTGAAGCGCTCCATCATCATCAGGAAATTTTTATCACATCGAGCTCATCGATTTATGAAACCGATCCGGTCGGCTATGTCAACCAAGGCAAGTTTTTAAACATGGTGATCGAGGTGGCGACCACGTTGTCGCCGTTTGCCTTGCTTGACGTGACCCAGCAAATCGAACGAAAACTTGGAAGAAAAAGGGAAATTCGCTGGGGACCACGGACGTTAGACCTTGACATTTTGCTGTATAATCATGAAAATATTGAAACAGAGCAGCTGACGATCCCGCATCCGCGCATGGCGGAGCGGGCGTTCGTGCTCATCCCGTTGTTTGAAGTCAACTCCCACGTGGCAATACCGAACCTTTCCGAGCCGTTAATCGACATCATTGGCCGACTACCTGACAAAAAAGGAGTTCATGTATGGAAGCGGAAAGATGGGGAAGACGTATTCGCGCTTTTCGAAAGTTGAAAGGATATACGCAAGAAAGACTGGCGAAAGAACTAGGCATTTCCGTATCGATCCTTGGTGAAATTGAACGGGGGAACCGGATGCCGTCCGATTCGCTCGTTGGACAAATCGCCGAACGGCTGAATATATCGGTGGAAGAACTGGCGCCGCCGAAACTCGAATCGAACAAGTAGAAAGGAGGCATCTGCGATGTTTCGCATTGGCGATGTCGAAATTAAAAACCGCGTCGTGCTCGCTCCGATGGCAGGCGTATGCAACTCCGCGTTCCGCCTGACCGTCAAAGAATTCGGCGCCGGGCTTGTATGCGCCGAGATGGTAAGCGACAAAGGAATCGTATACAACAACGAAAAGACGTTAAACATGTTATATATTGATGAACGGGAAAAGCCGATCAGCTTGCAAATTTTCGGCGGCGAGAAAGAAACGCTCGTCAAAGCGGCGAAATTTGTCGATAAAAATACGAATGCAGATATCATCGACATCAACATGGGTTGCCCAGTGCCGAAAATTACGAATTGCGACGCTGGAGCGAAATGGCTGCTTGACCCGAATAAAATTTATGATGTCGTTGCCGCGATCGTCGATGCCGTTGAAAAACCGGTCACGGTGAAAATGCGGATCGGTTGGGATGAAAAGCACATTTACGCCGTCGAAAACGCTCAAGCCGTTGAGCGCGCCGGCGGGAAGGCCGTCGCCGTCCACGGACGGACAAGGGTGCAAATGTATGAAGGAAAAGCGGACTGGAACATCATCAAGCAAGTGAAAGAAGCCGTCAACATCCCGGTTATCGGCAACGGAGATGTCAAAACGCCTCAAGATGCAAAGCGGATGCTTGAAGAAACAGGGGTCGACGGCGTCATGATCGGACGGGCGGCGCTTGGAAACCCTTGGATGATCTATCGCACTGTCCGTTATTTAGAAACTGGAGAGCTCATCCCGGAACCGACGCCGAGGGAAAAAATCGATGTCTGCCTGCTGCATTTAGACCGATTAATTGCCTTAAAAGGCGAATATATCGCCGTCAAAGAAATGCGTAAACACGCTGCTTGGTATTTAAAAGGCATTCGCGGCGCAGCGAAAATCCGCAACGCCATCAATGAATGTGAAACGCGGGACGAACTGGCCGCACTGTTGCTTCGCGTGGCGGAGGAAGCGGAAGTCCAAGCAGCGGCGAACGCCGAAGCCGTTTAAACAACGGAGATGACGTTCATGCAGCGGAGGACTGCCAGCGAGCGCTGGCAGTATTTTTCGTAAAAAATCGCTAAATGGAGTGAATGAGGTATGAGTCATGAAGAATTGAACGACCAACTGCGCGTCCGCAGGGAAAAGCTGAAAAAAATTGAGGAATTGGGTGTCGACCCGTTTGGCAAACGGTTCGAGCGCACTCATAAAGCGCAAGAACTGTTCGAACTGTACGGTGATTTGTCGAAAGAGGAACTTGAAGAAAAGCAAATTGAAGTCGCCGTCGCCGGCCGCATCATGACAAAGCGCGGCAAAGGAAAAGCCGGGTTCGCCCATATCCAGGATGTCACCGGGCAGATTCAAATTTACGTCCGTCAAGACGATGTTGGCGAACAGCAGTACGAACTGTTTAAAATCTCTGACCTTGGCGATATCGTCGGCGTGCGCGGCACAATGTTTAAAACAAAAGTTGGTGAACTTTCCATCAAGGTGTCGTCGTACGAATTTTTGACGAAAGCGCTGCGTCCGCTGCCGGAAAAATACCATGGTTTGAAAGACATAGAGCAACGCTATCGCCAGCGTTATCTCGATTTAATTATGAATCCGGAGAGCAAAAAGACGTTCATCACCCGCAGTTTGATCATTCAATCGATGCGGCGGTATCTTGACAGCCGTGGCTATTTGGAAGTTGAAACGCCGATGATGCACGCTGTGGCTGGAGGCGCTGCGGCGCGCCCGTTCATTACGCATCATAACGCATTGGATATGACGCTTTATATGCGAATCGCTATCGAGCTCCATTTAAAACGGCTTATCGTCGGCGGTTTGGAAAAAGTGTACGAGATCGGCCGCGTTTTCCGGAACGAGGGCATTTCCACCCGCCATAACCCGGAGTTTACGATGCTCGAATTGTACGAGGCGTACGCCGATTTCCGCGACATTATGGAACTAACGGAAAACTTGATCGCCCACATTGCCACTGAAGTGCTTGGAACGACGAAAATTCAATACGGCGAGCATGTCGTCGACTTAACGCCCGAGTGGCGGCGCCTCCATATGGTCGATGCGATCAAGGAATATGTCGGCGTCGACTTCTGGCGGCAGATGAGCGACGAAGAGGCGCGGGAGCTGGCGAAAGAACACGGAGTGGAAGTTGCTCCACATATGACGTTTGGCCATATTGTCAACGAATTTTTTGAACAAAAAGTCGAGTCTCACCTCATTCAGCCGACGTTCATTTATGGCCATCCGGTTGAAATTTCACCGTTGGCCAAGAAAAATCCGGACGACCCGCGTTTTACCGACCGATTTGAGCTGTTTATCGTCGGGCGCGAACATGCCAACGCCTTTACCGAATTGAATGATCCGATCGATCAGCGCCAACGCTTTGAGGCGCAGCTGAAAGAGCGTGAACAAGGAAACGATGAAGCACATGAAATGGACGAAGACTTCCTTGAAGCGCTCGAGTACGGCATGCCGCCAACAGGCGGGCTTGGCATCGGGGTCGACCGTCTGGTCATGCTGCTGACGAACTCGCCGTCGATCCGCGACGTGTTGCTTTTCCCGCAAATGCGTCATAAATAAATTTGATCGCTCCCTGCAAAGACAAGCAGCAGGGGGCTTTTCATTTATGTAAAAATAGTTGTCGTTGTTTTGTTGAAAAACAAACACAGGAAGTCGAGTTGACAAACCACTCCCAACGTGTTATATTATGATAGCACGTTGAAATGACAGCACTAATCAAAAACAAGGATCTAGTTGACAAATAAATAAATTTAATTATAATATAACTTGTCTGTTGATTGTCTAATGATGATAGCGGAGGGGAAACACCCGTTCCCATCCCGAACACGGAAGTTAAGCCCTCCAGCGCCGATGGTAGTTGGGGCC